>JAATEZ010000291.1 GCA_015655485.1 Lactobacillales bacterium
AGCTGTACCAACAGCAGCAAACATTGGTTACTATGCAAAAATTGTTGAAGAAAAATCTCTGTTAAGAAACTTGATTACTACAGCAACAAGCATTGTTGCAAAGGGTTTTGAACAAGGAGAAGATGTTTCTGCGATATTAGATGATGCAGAAAGGCAAATCTTAGAGGTTTCTGAAAAACGTAATAGAAGTGGTTTTTTATCTATTGGTGAAGTATTGAATAATGCAATCGCTCAAATTGATCGCTTATACCAAAATAATGAAGATATAACTGGTTTACCAACTGGCTATCATGCTTTTGATAAAATGACAGCTGGGTTGCAACCTGAAGAATTAATTATTGTAGCAGCTAGACCAGCCGTAGGGAAGACTGCTTTTGCATTAAATATCGCTCAGAATATTGGTACAAAAACAGATAAGTCTGTTGCGATATTTAGTCTGGAAATGGGAGCTGAGTCTTTAGTAAATAGAATGCTTTGTGCTGAAGGATCTATTGATGCGAGTCATTTAAGGACAGGACAGCTTTCCGAAGATGAGTGGCAAAGTTTAATAATCGCAATGGGAAGCCTTTCAAAAGCTAATATTTATATTGATGATACTCCTGGAATAAAAATTGCTGAAATTAGAGCAAAAAGCCGAAAATTAGCCCAGGAAAAGGGAAATTTAGGACTAATTTTGATTGATTATTTACAGTTGATTGAAGGAACTGGTAGGGAAAATAGGCAGCAAGAAGTTTCAGAAATTTCAAGACAGTTAAAAAAACTGGCAAAAGAATTAAAAGTTCCTGTTATTGCTCTTTCTCAATTATCTCGAGGTGTTGAACAACGTCAAGATAAACGGCCGGTTTTAAGTGATATAAGAGAATCGGGTTCCATTGAGCAAGACGCAGATATTGTTGCTTTTTTGTATAGAGACGACTATTATGATCGTGAAAATAGCGATGAAGAAAATAATAACCATGATTCTTCAGATAATAATATTATTGAGGTAATTATTGAGAAAAATAGGAGCGGTGCAAGAGGAACTGTGGAGCTTTTATTTGTAAAAGAATATAATAAATTTTCTTCGCTATCAGCACGAACAGAGAATTAGCTATGCAGTTATTTTTCTTATGAATAAAAAAATTATATCTTCCACCTTTGTTAAGTGCTAAAAAATTTGAATAGTTCTCGTTAGTTTAATTTTTTGGTACTTGAGTATTTATTACTAGCTCAGTAAAAAAATTGACAAAAGATTCATTCATTATTTTCTTCTGTTGCTTTTTTTTCAGAAAAGTATAGCTTAAAAAGTGATAAAATACTTTTCTACACGAAAAGTAAAATATATATTTTACTGTCAGAAAAAAAGGTATCATTTTTAATTATTTGGTTGTCTTATATCGTTAAAAAAAATGGCAGAATTATTCATTCGATATTATATTGATTGTTGTCGCAAAACTTGGTAGAATAGCCTAGTGTGAGAATTATAAAAGAGGTGTTTGAATGTCATCAGTTGTAGTAGTAGGAACTCAGTGGGGCGATGAAGGAAAAGGAAAAATCACAGATTTTTTAAGTGAAAATGCAGAGGTTATTGCTCGATATCAAGGTGGTGATAATGCAGGTCATACGATAAAATTTGATGGAGTGACTTACAAACTGCATTTAATTCCTTCTGGTATTTTTTATAGAGAAAAAATTAGTGTCATTGGAAATGGCGTGGTGATCAATCCGAAATCTTTAAAACAAGAATTACAGTATTTGAAGGAGCATCAAGTTTCTACAGAAAATTTGAGAATCTCTGATCGAGCGCACGTTATTTTACCGTATCATATAAAATTAGATCAATTACAAGAAGATGCCAAAGGTGATAAAAAAATAGGAACCACAATAAAAGGAATTGGACCAGCGTATATGGATAAAGCTGCTCGAGTTGGGATTCGTATAGCTGATTTATTAGATAAAGAAATTTTTGAAGAACGTTTACGGTATAACTTAAAAGATAAGAATCGTCAGTTTGTTAAAATGTTTGATAGTGAACCAATTACATTTGAATCAATATTTGAAGAATATTATGAATATGGACAGCAAATAAAAAAATATGTAACAGATACTTCTGTTATATTAAATGATGCCTTAGATCACGGGAAAAGGGTATTATTTGAGGGTGCTCAGGGAGTTATGTTAGATATTGATCAAGGAACATATCCTTTTGTCACTTCGTCTAATCCTGTTGCTGGAGGAGTTACGATTGGTAGTGGTGTTGGACCATCAAAAATAGATAAAGTAGTTGGGGTTTGCAAAGCCTATACTTCACGTGTGGGAGACGGACCTTTTCCAACAGAATTATTTGATGAAGTTGGCAATAAAATTCGTGAAGTTGGTCGAGAATATGGTACAACCACTGGTCGGCCTAGACGAATCGGATGGTTTGATAGTGTAGTTATGCGTCATTCTCGTCGAGTTTCTGGAATTACAAATTTAAGTTTAAACTCAATTGATGTATTAACCGGTTTAGATACGATAAAAATTTGTACAGCGTATGAATTGGATGGCAAAAAAATCTATTATTATCCTGCAAGCCTGAAAGATTTATCTCGTTGTGTCCCAATCTATGAAGAATTATCTGGTTGGAAAGAAGATATCACTGGATGTAAAAATTTAGAGGATTTACCTGAAGCTGCTCGTAATTATGTTCATAGAATTTCTGAGCTAGTTGGAGTTCGAATTTCTACGTTTTCAGTTGGACCGGATAGAGCTCAAACTAATGTTCTAGAGAGTGTTTGGTCTCAGATTTAGAAAAAGTAATCCAGTTTTCATTGAAAACTGGATTATTTTTTGAATTTTTTTAAAAAACCATATATAATAGAATAATTCTTAATAGTTATAATATTATTTACATTTCATTAAATGATATAAAAAGGACAACAATTATTGGGGGAACAAAAATGAATTATGTGTTAATGACGGATTCTTGTTGCGATTTGCCCTATAGATATTTAAGAGAAAGAAATATTGAGTTTGTTAATACAATTGTTAATTTAGATGGTAAAGAATATATTGACGATTTAAGAGAGAACTTTGATTATGATTTTTTTTTAGAGCAATTAAAAAACGGAAAAATGCCTAAAACCTCTCAAGTAAATATTGGAATTTATTTGAAGGTATTTGAACCTTATATTGAAAAAAAAATTCCTCTGTTGTATTTAGCCTTTTCTTCAGGATTAAGTGGTTCCTACAATAATGCAGTTGCCGCGGTAAATGTATTAAAAGAAAAATATCAAGAACAAGCATTCATTACGATTGTAGATACAAAAGCAGCTTGTTTAGGAGAGGGTTTGCTTGTTATCAATGCGGCGGATTTAAGAGATAAGGGAAAAACTTTATCAGAAGTTGTTATATGGTTAGAGGAATACAAGATGAGATTACAGTCTTGGGTTACTGTAGATGATTTGGAACATTTGGAAAGGGGCGGACGGATATCAAAAACTGCCGCTCGAGTTGGTAGCTTGGTTAATATCAAGCCAATTATTCACGTAAATGGAGAAGGAAAACTTATTCCAGTCAGTAAAGTTAGAGGAAGAAAAAAATCTATTCAAAGAATTGTAAAGGAAACTGTGAAAGAAATTAATGATCCCAAAGATCAACAAATATTAATTGCTTATGTGGGTGAAATTGAGGATGCAAAAAAAATAAAAAATGATTTGAATGACCAAATAGAAGTTCAGAAAATTGAAATAATGCCTATGGGGCCTACAATTGCTAGCCATACTGGGTATGGTGCATTGGCTATATTTTCATTTGGAAATAAGCGAAACTAAAACATTAAACATAAGTGCCAAATAGTGAGGTGCCTAGATGAACTCTAGCCCGATTGTTTTCATACAATCAGGCTAAAGTTCATTTTTATTATTTACATTTTTTCTTGGAAAGTTTTGATCAAGGAAGATATTCCTTTAAGTGTTCAGCTGTTAGAACAGAAAAATTGGATAGTTCTTCAAACAAGCATTGGAGGTATTTTGTACTATCCGGTCTATTTTGCTCTGCTCTTTGAAGGATACTTAGAATATGATCAGATGTTTGCGCACCAATCAAACTAGTTGGAAACAGATAATTTTTTTCCCATCACGAGCTCTTTTACCAAACGCCCACTTTGATTATTTGTGAATTCCAGTCGTCCATCTTTAAAGACTCACTCGCTCCATATCTGTCCAATTTTTACACATATGTGCTGAATAGCTTTGTCGAGTTTTGATATTGATACTGCTGGAATCGTATCAATATAGGCATATATCTAATCGTCCAATGGCTTTAATTCTTTGAAGTCGCTTTTCTTGTGTTAGAGATTTTCAGTTTTGTTCTTTTTTGAAACATTCTTTGAACACGTTGATCACATGTGCAGTTGGATGCTCTGTTTCTCCCAGAATTTTGGGCAAAGCTTCATGGAATTTCCTTCGGACATGCGCCTAACAACGAACTGGTATCACTTCCGAAAGGTGACCGCAGGCTATGCTTTAGAGCAGGTATTTGTTATTCGGGGCTTAAGATTTTCCCTTATAATCTTAGTATGTTTTGGTTTTAAAGAGACTTGTCAATTGATTCTGAATATCTTGATTTTCTAGAAAATCATCATACGTAATTTCTGCTCTATCAATTAATCCATTCGACGAAATAGCAATTATGCGATTTGCAAGAGTTTGTATAAATTGATGATCATGAGACGTAAATAGAACAGATCCCTTAAATGCGATAAGACCATCATTTAATGCAGTGATTGATTCTAGGTCAAGATGATTAGTAGGATCATCCAGGATTAATACATTTGCTTTAGATAGCATCATTTTAGAAAGCATACATCGAACTTTTTCTCCACCAGATAATACATTGACCGGCTTCATAACTTCTTCACCTGAAAACAGCATTCTTCCTAAAAAACTACGTAAAAAGGTATTATCATTTTCTTCTTTTGAAGCATATTGTCGCAGCCAGTCCAAAATGTTTTGGTCATTGCTAGAAAATTCGTTAGAACTATCTCTTGGTAAATATGCTCTTGTGGTTGTGATACCCCATCTGATTGACCCTGAATCCGGAGATAATTCACCAGTAATTAATTTTATTAAAGTAGTGGTTGCGATATCATTATCGGAAATAAAAGCTACTTTATCATCTTTATTTAATGTAAAAGAAATATTATCAAGAATTCTTTTACCATCTATAGTTTTTGAAACATTTTCCACTTGTAATAAATCATTTCCAATTTCTCTTTCGGGTTTAAATCCAACAAAAGGATAACGCCTTGATGAAGGCGTTATATCATCAAGAGATATTTTTTCTAACATTTTTTTTCTAGAGGTTGCTTGCTTAGACTTAGAAGCATTGGCACTAAATCTAGCGATAAAATCCTGTAATTCTTTGATTTGCTCTTCTTTTTTTGCGTTGTGGTCTGCAAGAAGTTTTGTTGCTAATTGACTAGATTCTAACCAAAAATCGTAATTCCCAACGTAAAGCTTAATTTTTCCAAAATCCAGGTCAGCCATATGAGTGCAAACTTTGTTTAAAAAATGGCGGTCATGAGAAACGATGATGACCGTGTTCTCAAAGTTTATAAGAAACTCTTCTAGCCAAGAAATGGATTGGGCATCCAGACCATTTGTTGGTTCATCAAGCAAAAGTACATCTGGTTTACCAAAAAGTGCTTGAGCTAATAATACCTTGATTTTCTGGCCGCTAGTTAGTTCACTCATTCTGAGAGAGTGAAGATTTTCTGGAATATTTAAGCCTTGAAGTAGCATAGAGGCCTCTGATTCAGCTTCCCATCCATTTAATTCAGCAAAATCTCCTTCCAACTCCGCAGCACGGATTCCATCTTTATCGGAGAAGTTTTCTTTTGCGTAGATGGCATCTTTTTCTTTCATGATTTCATATAATCGTTTATGACCCATGATCACAGTTTCTAAGACTATTTGATTTTCATAATCAAAGTGGTTTTGTTTTAAAGTAGCTAACCGTTCATTAGGTGCAAGAGTTACGGCACCTGTTGTGGGTTGGATATCTCCTTCTAAAATTTTTAAAAAGGTTGATTTACCAGCACCATTAGCACCAATTAAACCATAGCAGTTTCCTTGTGTAAATTTAATATTAACATCTTCAAAGAGTTTTCTATCTGGAAATTGTAGGCTTACATTTGTTACAGTAATCATTTTTGATCCTCAATTCTTTTGAAATATTATTCTACTAAATCTAGCAGTCTTATTGCATTATATCGGTGTTCATCCTAAGTTTCAAGTTTTTGCATAATTCTACTTAAACATGACAATTAGTAAGGCATGTGAAGAAATAAAATTACTGATATAATGTAAAAATAAGGAAGGTGAACATTTTGAAATTGCAACAATTAAAATATATGATTGAAGTTGTTAGAGGAGGTTCTTTCAATAAAGCAGCAAAAGTATTATATGTTTCTCAGTCTTCATTATCTTCAGCAATTAAAGAGTTGGAAAATGAAATTGGATTAGAATTGTTCAATAGAACTAGTAAGGGAATCACTTTAACTGTTGATGGGACCGAATTCTTAGGTTACGCGCGGCAAGTTGTTGAACAAGCAGAACTTCTAGAGAGCCGCTATTTAGAAAAAAAAAATATTAAATCTCTATTCTCTGTTTCAACACAGCACTACGCATTTGCTGTCAATGCTTTTGTAGAATTAATAAAAGAAGCTGATTCAGCTGAATATGAATTCACATTGAGAGAATCTAAAACACATGAGATTATAGAAGATGTCAAGCTTCAACGTAGTGAAATTGGTATTTTATATAAAAACGAGTTTAATAAAAAAGTGATAAATAAATTTGTTAAGGAAAATCATTTAGAATTCCATTCTCTATTTGAAGTTAATCCACATGTATTCATTAGTAGCAATAATCCTTTGAGTGAAAAAAAATGGGTAACCTTGGAAGATTTATCTCCTTATACTTATCTTTCCTTTGACCAAGGAGAATATAATTCTTTTTATTTTTCTGAGGAAATACTGAGTACGGTTGTTAGACGAAAGTCTGTCCGAGTAAGCGATCGTGCTACTTTATTTAATTTATTGATTGGCCTTAATGGTTATACAATTTCAACAGGCATTTTAAGTACTGACTTAAACGGAACTAATATTTTAGCGGTACCATTAAAAGTCGATGAAAAAATATTAGTAGGCTGGATTGCTAATTCGAAAGTTCGCTTAAGTCGTCTTGGAACGTTGTATATTGATAATTTAAAAAAAGTTATTGAAAACTATGGTATTAGTAAATTAGTAAAGTAAGAATGAATTGTTTTAATAGAAATATAACAGATTCCCAATAACTATAGTTAGAATCTTTAAAAAATGTTAAAACAGATTTATGAGAAAGTAACTGTTAAAAAAGTACTCATTTTAAAAAATTAGCCAACAAGAAATAAAAATAAAGCCATAAACGAAAGAGTAGTGCGGTCAATAAAAAGTGCTTCAAATCACTTTCTTATCGACCGTACTACTCTAATTTATTTTTTTAATAACGTTTTGTCCGCCCATATATGGAATCAATATTTTGGGAATAGAAACACTTCCGTCTTTGTTTTGATAGTTTTCTAATATGGCAGCTACTGTTCTTCCAACAGCTAAACCAGATCCATTTAAAGTATGAGCGTAATGGAGGTTATCATCTAAGTCTCGATATCTAATCATAGCGCGACGAGCTTGGAAATCTTCACAATTAGAACAAGAACTTATTTCTCTATAGGTATTTTGAGCAGGTATCCAAACCTCTAAATCATATGTTTTTGCTGCAGAAAATCCCATGTCTCCTGTGCATAAGACGATTCTGCGATAAGGCAACTCTAGTTTTTCTAGAATATCTTCAGCATTTAAAACCATTTTTTCAAGTTCTTCATAAGAGTGCGTTTGATCGCAAAACTTCACCATTTCTACTTTGTTAAATTGATGTAATCGGATCAAACCTCTTGTGTCACGTCCAGCACTACCAGCTTCAGATCGAAATGAAGGGCTAAGTGCTGTAAAGTAGATTGGCAAATTTTTCTGCTCTAAAATTTCATTACTGTAATAATTAGTTAGAGGTACTTCTGCTGTCGGGATAAGAGTTAAATCAGTATTTTCTAATTGAAAAACATCTTCTTTGAATTTTGGAAATTGTCCGGTACCAAACATGGAGTTGCTATTAACGATATAAGGAGGAATTATCTCTGTATACCCTTGCTCATAAATATGCTGATCTAGCATAAAATTATATAGAGCTCTTTCTAGACGGGCACCAAGCCCTTTATAATAAACAAAGCGGCTGCCAGAAACTTTTGCTCCGCGTTCGAAATCTAAAATTCCTAAATTCTCACCAATTTCCCAATGTGGTTTTGGTGTGAATTCAAAACTTTTAGGAGTGCCCCAACGGTGCACTTCAATGTTTTGGGACTCATCTTGACCAATTGGAACAGATTTATCAGGTAAATTTGGCAGTATGCTAGCTGTTTGTTTTATTTTTTCACTAATAACAACTAATTTTTCATCTAAAACTTTGATTTGCTTTCCTACAGTTTTCATTTCAGATATCTTGTTATTGACGTCCTTTTTTTCTTTTTTCAATAAAGAAATATCATTGGATACTATATTTCTTATTTTTTTAAGTTCCTCTGTCTTGACCAGCAGCTCTCTTCTTTCCTGATCCATATTCAAAAAACTAGTAAGAGTTTCTCCAACCACTCCACGACTCTCTAAACTTTTTTGCACTTCTTGAAAATTTTGACGGATTTTTTTAATATCTAACATTGATTTTTCCTCCCAAAGTAATAAATTTGCAAATAAAAAAACTTCTTCATCCCAGATTTCTCTGCTGGGACGAAAAAGCTATATCCGTGGTACCACCCATATTCAACAATAAAAGTTGCTGCACTTATATATCAGATAACGGTGAAACCGAGAAGACTTACCTATTGTTTAATAGTTCATCTCTATCTTTAAAAGGAGTGGAATTCCTTAGTAACGCAGTGTCGTCTTTCACCATGTGACAACTCTCTGTAAAAGCTTAACCAAGTACTTAGCTCCTCAACTGTTCATTAAGACAAGAATACAAAAAAAGTAATATATTGTCAAATGAAAGTATAGGAATTACTAAAATAAATCAGTAAAAAAATTTTTAATGGATCGTCCTGTTAAAACAAAAATATTTGCTTTTTCAACCGCCGTTTTTGTAACCACAGGTACTGTATTAGAATTTTTATTGTTCAAATACCCTAAAGAATCAGAGGTAACTTGAACAGAGGCGTTTCCCACTATTGTCCCTTTTTCTATTGGAGCCTTCAAAGAGTTTGTGTCATCAAGTTTTTTTGAATTTGGTGTAAATTTTACTTTTAAATCAGAAGTACTCATATCATTTTGTATCCAAACCTTTGCAGCTTTGTTGGTTTGGAGTTTAACGCTAAACTTTTTTCCGTCAGATACTGGGAATGTTTCTTCACCATCAATGGAAGCCCCTTTTTTCAAGACGGTTTTTTGTTGCCAATTTTCATAAACGTAATCCATAAGTTTTCCAGTTTCAACAAAACGAGCACCGTTATCTGTATCCTGGTTAGTTGCGTTCATCACGACAGTAATGAGTCGCCAACCATTTTTATCAATTGTTCCCGTGAAACAGGCTCCGGCTAAATCGGTCGTTCCAGTTTTTAGACCATCTACACCTTCTTTATAATATGCACCATCCTGTAACATCCAGTTCCAATTGGTCATAGTTAACTCATCGGATGTTCCGGCACCGAAAACTTCAGAGGAAGTTTTCGTGACTTCTAAAACCTCAGGGAAATCTTGTATTAAATGTTGCGCTACAATAGCGACATCTTTTGCGGACATTTCATTTTCGTCCTGTGCTCCAGTTCCAGGATAAATATGTCCCAGCATATCGGAGTTGTTTAATCCAGTAGAATTAATCAAAACAGCATCGTTGATTCCCCAACTTTTAACTTTTTTGTTCATTAAATCGACAAATTTTGATTCTGTACCACTAATTTTTTCGGCTAGTGCAATTGCTGCTCCATTGGCAGAAAATATTGTAGCTGCATCAAAGAGTTCTTTAACTGTATATTCATTATCTTTACTTAGGGGGACGTTGGATAAGGAAGTGTCATTGCTGATACTATAAATATAATCATCAATAGTGACTGAGTCATTCCAAGCAATGGTTCCTTTGTTCACAGCTTCCAGGACGAGGTATAGTGTTATCATTTTAGTCATGGAAGCAATTGGTAAAACAGTTTCTGCGTTTTGATTGTAGAAAATTTTTCCGGTTTCAGCATCTATCGCTATTGCGGACTTTGCTTGTACTGTAAAAGAATCTGCTGCCACTGTTTGCACAGAGGTTGTTAAGATAACAACGCCTAAGAAGCAAATAATATTAGTTAGTAGCAAAATTGTTTTAATAATTTTTTTTTTCATCTAATTTAAATTTCTCCTTCAGTTATATGATATTGATTTCAGTATATTAAAATATCACTATATTTTTATAGTTTATTATTTTTCAGAAATTTAAGTGGTAGGTGGAGGACAAACGAGGTCCATTCAGCATCAGATTTTGCGTAAATATAACCACCGTGTAATGAAATTATACTTTGGGCGATAGCTAAGCCTAAACCTGTCCCACCAGTTTCTTGAGACCTAGATTCTTCTACACGGTAGAAACGGTCAA
>JAATEZ010000104.1 GCA_015655485.1 Lactobacillales bacterium
GGACTCCTCCTTGCGCAATAATGTGATGCTGATCGATGGCGCGCGCGAGGTCATTGGCTTAGCTCTAAATAGTGACGGAGTTTCTTTAAATAGTAAGGATCCTGAACAATTGCGAGCCGCAGCAGACAAGTTAAAGAGTTTGACTCCCAACGTGAAAGCCATTGTGGCTGATGAAATCAAAATGTATATGATAAATGAAGAAAGTGCTGTAGCAGTCAGTTTTTCAGGAGAAGCCAGCGAGATGCTTGCGGAAAATAAACATCTTCATTATGTGATTCCCGAGGAAGGATCTAATCTTTGGTTTGATAACATGGTCATTCCCAAGACCGCAAAAAATGTTGAGGGAGCTTATGCTTTTATTAATTTTATGCTGGAACCTGAAAATGCCGCTCAAAATGCTGAATACATCGGTTACTCTACACCCAATAAAAAGGCCATGGCCCTTTTGCCCAAAGAAGTCACGTCGGATATACAATTTTATCCAACCGATAAAACGATCTCCCATCTGGAGGTTTATCAGAATTTAGGATCAAAATACTTGCAGACTTATAATGATTTGTTTTTAGAGTTTAAGATGTATCGTAAATAGAGTGAAAAATCAGTTAAAACGGCCCAAAATAGCAGATATTATAGGGGAATCAACTGCTATTTTCAGCTGTCAGTTTTCCAATGTTTTACCAAAAGCGGCAATTTTGTCGCTTTTTTTGCGTTTTCTGCCAAAGAAACTAACCAGGAAACAGAAATCAAATGAGTCAAAAATTTGCTTAGTAACATCTTGAAAGATGTTACGAGTGAAACTGGCAGGTTGTCAAATTCTGTTTCCCGAAAGAAATAAAGCATTGAATTCTCAACGATATTTTAACAATATTTCGGAAAGGTCAGAAGTATTAGCTCAACGAATAAAAAGCAACGGGATGCTGAATATAGTAGATTTAAATAAACATGCTGAAACATTTTAGCGAGATTTGATTATTATTGTTTATAAATATGAATGGAAGTCTGCTAATGTTTCAGTCGCTGATTTTGAGGTAATTGATCTAATTGATGGAATTAATAAAATTATTGTACAGGCTTCTCCCACTGCTGCGGAACAACAGTTATTTTGGCTAATTTTATCTTGATGATTTTAATTTTTCAAAAAAAGAAATCAGCTTTCAAATTCTAATTTTAGATTTTGAGAGCCGATTATTTATCAATGAATAGTTGAATGATTCGTTTTCATGTGAAAATCAAAATTCTTTTACAGAATTGTATGGCAAAAATTTCTTAATTGTAAAAGAATATAAGGTCTTCCGGGAATGCTTTTCTCTCATCATCAACTAGTTTTCGTTCCATAATAATCATATCTAGATCATTGTAATCCACAAAAGAATATAAACCTTCATTTTCAAGTTTTGAGGTATCACATAGAATAAAATTCTTTTTACTGTGTTTGACAATGGCTTTTTTTATCTCTAATTCATGGTATGAGCGAATAGTTGGACCCATGTTTGAAAAACCATCACATCCAATAAAAGAAATATCGACATTTAGTTCATTTATTGCGTGAAGGGCCCAATTACCAACATAAGAATGGCTTTTCTTTCGATAAAGCCCACCTGTTAAAAGGACTTGATTGTCAGAATTAGATAAAACCTGACTGATTTGAAGCGAATTGGTAATAATCGTTAAATCGTTTCTCATCACTAATAATTTTGCTAGTTGTAAAACACTGGTACTAGTATCTAATAAAATCGCTGAATTTTCTGGAATAAATTTCAGAGCAGATTCGGCAATCTTTATTTTTTCTTCTAAATGGTCGTTTTCTTTTACAGAGAACTCATTTTCAAAAAAAGGATTTGCCATCATCACAGATCCGTGTTTTTTGGCAATTAAATTTTTTTCATGTAATTGACTGACATCTTTTCTGATAGTTTCAGTTGTCACATCAAAAGCGTCAGCAAGATCATTGATGCTCACTTCACCTTTGGTAATGACCTCATGCAATATTTTGTTTTTTCTTTCCTCACTGGTCCATTTCATAAGGATCCCTCCAAATCATTTCTCTTTCCAGTATAACATATCAAAAAAAAATTGGATATTAGTGACAAAACAAAATTATTTTTCTTAAAAAGGTTGCAAAAACAAAAAGAAGGAGTTAAAATTTGAAATAAGAAAGAAAACAAATGAATGGAGTTGGTTTTTGGTGGAAAAACAAATTTTGAAAATTTTGCCTTTTTTTGAAGCAAGAATCTGGGGTGGAGATCGCATGTTAAAGACATTCAATTACGACACAGATGTGTTCCCAGTTGGAGAGGTTTATAATGTCGTTGCTTTGCCAGGTGAAGCAGATTGCCCCGTGGAAGGAACGAATATGACGCTATCAGAAATGTATATGAAGTATCCAGATTGGTTTAAGTGTGATACAAAACAATTACCTATTCGAGTAAATCTTTTAGATCCTTTGGCAGATCTTTCTGTTCAATTACATCCAGAGGATGAATATGCCTTAAAGTATGATAATTCTCGTGGAAAACCAGAGGCTTGGGTAATTTTAGATACCCCAGAAGATGGAAAAATCGAGTTCGGACATCATGCAAAGACAAAAGAAGAATTTACGAAATTGGCTAAAAATAATGACTGGGGAAATTTGCTAAAATACTTACCAGCTAAAAAAGATTATTTTATTGATATTCCAGCAGGAACATTACATGCAATTGGCAGAGATGTCTTAACCTATAATATCTCAAGAAATGCAGATTTAACTTACCGTGTATATGATTACAATAGAGTAGATCCAAATACTAAAGAAGAGCGTGAACTTCATATGGATAAAGTAATCGACAATGTTATCGTACCTGATGATTCAAAAGGTTTCGTGTGGTACGAGCCGTATTTGAAAGACGGATGCGAGAGGACCGATTACTGGGATGAGCCAGGTTTATATACACTAAGTCGAATTAAAACTGAAAGGAAAGGTTTTTATGAAATTGGTCGTTGGGCATTTATTACAATTGTTGAAGGGCAAGGAAAAATTAATGATGTGCATATTTCAAAAGGAGAAACAGTTTTGATTCCAGATGATTTTGGGAAGCTGCGTTTATCTGGTCAAATGGATATTTTTATTGCCAGTTATAAAAATTTAGACGAAAAGTAGGCGGATGAGATGAACTCTGTAGAAGTATCCCATAAAGCTGCTATTGAATTAGCAGAAACATTAAAAAATATGGATGTAAATCAAGTCAATAAATTGGTCTCGCTGATCAGAAATAAACAAAGAATTTTTGTCACAGGAGCAGGTCGCTCACTATTGATGCTTAAGGGTTTTGCTATGCGACTTATGCATATTGGTTTTGAAGCGTATATTGTTGGGGAGGTAACAACACCGGCATTTCTTCCAAATGATTTATTGCTAGTTGCTAGTGCATCCGGCGAAACAAAATCCTTAGTTTCTATTGCCGATAGAGCAAAAGAATATGGAGGGGCAGTTGTAGTTCTATCAATTTTTGAAAAGTCAATTCTTGGAAAAATAGCTGATGAGGTAGTAAAAATTCCTGCTTATACAGACAAATTACCGGAAAACGAGTTAAACAAAAAAGGAATACTTCCAGGTGGAAGTATGTTTGAAGAGGCCGTTTTATTATTAGGGGATTCGCTAATTGTTGAACTAGCTAATGCTCATAAAATAGATACAAGTAAAGCATTTGAAAATCATGCAAATTTAGAATAGGTGGGGGAAATATGAAATTACAGTTAGCTATTGACGAGTTAAATTTAAAACAGGCACTAGAACAATTGGTTGAACTAGAACCTTTTTTGGATATTGTGGAGGTAGGCACGCCATTTTTGATGGATGCTGGACGTGAAGCAGTTAAGCAAATTAAACAAAGTTTTCCAGATTTAGAGGTATTATGTGATGCGAAGATCATGGATGCTGGAGCTTATGAAGCTCAGTTGGCTTACGATGTTGGAGCTGATTATGTTACAGTTTTGGGAATTACAGATGATTTGACAATCAAAGGCTGTGTCGAGCAAGCTAAAAAGCAAGGTGAAAAAGTAATGGCAGATATGATTTGTGTACCAGATTTAGCGTCTCGAATCCCTGTTATTGAAGAATTAGGAGTAGATGTTATTGCTGTGCATACTGGGGCAGACCAGCAAGCTGCTGGCAGAACTCCTGTTGATGAGTTAAAAGAAATGAAAAAATATGCAAAAAAAGTGAAAATTGCTGTAGCTGGAGGTATTAATAGTAAAACAATTGACGAATATGTTTCGTTACAACCAGATATTATCATTGTTGGCAGTGGAATTTTAAAGGCTGCTGATCCCGTACGTGAGGCGAGTTTGATAAAAAATGCTTTGGTAAGATAAAGAAGGGTCTCTATAATTGATATTATTGCAGCAGTCACGGGAAATTTGCCGAAGAATTGGTAAGTTATAGCTACATGATTTTCGTTGAACAAGAGAATGTTTCCACGCTTGTTTTTTATCCAGTTGAGAGGAATAGATGATCTAAGAAAAAATATGAGAGTAGTCTGAAAAACACTCCAGAAATCGAAAGCATTATCCTTGTTGATTTATTTGGAGGTTCTCCGTTCAATTGAGCAGCAGAAATGGTAAATAAGATGCATCGGAATTAGTGGTAAAGCTCAGTAAAATCAGTGCAAAATCAACAATAAAAAGGGAGCGCACTTCAATGTTATTCACTGTTTGTTTTCTACGATTCTCTCACGAGCGCCTTATCAGGCGCTTTTTTGCGTAAAAAAACAGGTTTCTACCACTAAAATTCTGCCACAGAATATTACAACTATGAGAATATTCTGTGCCTGAAACTTATTTTGAAATAGCACTTTATCATCAGCCGCTGTTATGACTACGATGGTGAATACAAATAAACTCATGCTTTTTCTGGAAATTTTCTAGGTGTAAATAGCAAGAGAGATAGTTCTATCAGTTATAAAGATTACGCAGATGCTTTTTATTGAGTGGCTTGAAAGTGATAATCATCATCAGATCGTAGGTGTTTTTTAGTAAAACATTTTTTCATCATATAACTCTTAACTCTATAATCTTAGTCCTTTTTTGAAAAGTAAAATCATTCTGATAATAAATCAAGGGTGCAGATATTATTCACACTAGCATCATGGTGTTTTAAACGGGAAATAAAGTAATGGGCGATAGAAAATCTATCAATCATCACTTGTAATGATGTTGGCAAGTATCAGTAATAATTTTGAAAAGCATACCACGAGAGTAGTTTGAGAAAATCTTTCTAAGCATTTATGGTTAATGGGGGGATACCGATTGTTATCAGAAATTTTTTAAGAAATTATGTGGATTCCATAAAAATTTTGGGGGTTATTAAAAAAAACAATTTAAACTATTGACATATGAGTGATCTTACATATATAATCATATCATACACATGAACGATTGTTCATATATAAAATCATTCAGCAGGAAAGGAAGTAGAGTATGGACAAAGCAACTATTAATATACACGATCACGAAACAGAACAGGATCATGACCACAGTCATGGAGGTAAGTTTATAATCATTATGTTTTTTTTCGGATTAGCGGCATTTGTGGCAGGATATATTTTGAAGGGAAACAATGAACTTTATGCAAGTATAGCGTTCTTAGTATCAGTTGTTACAGCAGGATATCATATTATTCTCGAAGGTATTGGCGATACCTTTAAAGATTCAATCTCGGCTCAAAAGTTTCAGCCTAATGTTCATTTCTTGATGGCTTTAGCAACTGCAGGAGCAATTGCGATCGGAAACTATGAAGAAGCTGCTATGTTAATTGTTATTTTTGCTGGTGCCCATTTCTTAGAAGAATACGTTGATGGAAAAAGCAAAAGAGAAATTACAAATTTACTAAATATGAATCCAACAGAAGCTCAAATTCTATATGCGGACGGGACAACAAAAGTAGTTCCTGTAGATCAGATAAAAGTTGGTGACACACTACAAGTATTGAACGGTGCTCAGGTACCGACAGATGGGATTGTATTGAGTGGATCAACTGTAATTGATGAATCCTCTATTAACGGTGAAAGTATTCCAAAAGAAAAAAATACAGGGGATGAGGTTTACGGAAGTACAATTAATGGTGCCAGTACTTTTACGATGAAAGTAACCAAGGACAGTTCTGAGACAGTCTTCTCAAAAATATTGCAGATGGTTAATCAGTCACAAAAGAGTATGACTAAAACAGCAACCTTCATTCAACGACTAGAACCAAAATATGTCACCATCGTTTTAGCGCTCTTTCCATTGGTTTTGTTAGCTGGTCCTTATGTATTTGGCTGGTCATGGGAGTTAAGTTTATATCGCAGTATGGTTTACTTGATCTCCGTTTCTCCCTGTGCTTTAGCAGCAAGTGCAGTACCGACTACCTTAGCGACAATTTCTAATCTCTCCAAAAAAGGGGTATTGGTAAAAGGCGGGGCGTATCTTTCAAAATTGCAAGACTTAAAAGCTATTTCATTTGATAAAACAGGAACCTTGACGAATGGCAAACCAGTAGTTACAGATTATTCATTTGAAAAAAGTTTAGATGAAGCTGAAATGGTCGATTTAATTATTGCAATGGAAAAACAATCAAACCACCCGTTAGCAACGGCGATTATTAATAAGTTTCCAGATCGCAGAGCAGTAAATGTTGAGGTGGAAAATGAGGTTGGTCGCGGTTTATCTGCCATGTACAAAAACCATGTTTATCGCATCGGAAAACCATCTTCGTTTAATAATGTTCCATTTGTTTATAAAAATCAGGAGAAGGAACTTTCTTCTGAAGGGAAAACAGTGGTTTTTTTAGGAAAAGATGAACAGGTTATGGGTTTGATTGCCTTGATGGATGTCCCAAATCAATATGCTAAAGATGCAATAACCTATTTCAAAGGGGCTGGGCTTCATACAACAATGATTACTGGCGATGCTAAATTAACTGGAGAAGCTGTAGGTCGACAAATTGGTATTGATGAGGTTGCGGCAAACGTTATGCCTGAAGACAAAGCAAGTATTGTTCAACAACAGCAGCAAAAGTATGGTTCAACAGGGATGTTGGGTGATGGGATCAACGATGCGCCTGCCCTGGTTACTGCCGATGTGGGTGTTGCCATGGGCGATGGAACTGACGTAGCGATGGATGTTGCTGATTTAGTTTTAATGAAAAATGATTTGTCGAAACTGGTTTATGCGCACAAATTGAGTAAAAAGATGGATAAAGTGACTTGGCAAAATATTTGGTTCTCAATGTTCGTGGTTGTCTTTTTAGTAACTTTAAACTTCTTGGGTAAAATGGATATTACTATTGGCGTCATAATGCATGAAGGAAGTACAATTGTGGTTATTTTAAACGCATTAAGAATGCTAAAAACTCCTAAGAAATTCTTGTAGAAATTTGTCTAAAAGGAGGAAGCCCTATAGCAAATGCTGAATCAGCTCAGTGTATTAGAACAGAGTTAGCGCTGGATAAATGTTTATCATTATTTCATATCTAGAGAAATAAAATCCGTTTTAAAGTTTTATTGATGTTCACAATAAAAGAAAGAAATGGAAAAGGGGATTAAAGAGTTACAGTCAGCAATTTCGTTTCAATTATCGCTCCTGAGAGATATGAGTTTAGTTAAGTCTCGAAAAGTGGCTAGAAATCAATACATCAATAGATCATGTTTAGATGAA
>JAATEZ010000270.1 GCA_015655485.1 Lactobacillales bacterium
AAAAAAAAACACTGGCGGACAGTTTGGTTTTCAGCAATCACTGCTCTGACTCGGGATCGAGAGGGTGAAAATTTTCAAAATAAGTGTGTTTTACTTATAAAGTTTGTTATACTAAAACTTATAAGATCACTGTAGCGGATTAAAAGCAAAATGAATTAAAAAGTTCATGAAAAACTAAATTGAATAGTTTTTTTGGGAGGTATTTATGCTGGTGCAATTGAATTTTTGGCTAGTGCCATTGGGCACCGGATGGGGCTTAATATTTTCAGCCGACAGACTGGATAGGATTTGCCGCTTTATCCTTTATCGTTTGTTGCTGACGAAAGCGGATTGAGCAGTTTCGAAAAAATACTTGTACAGGCTTTTTTACAAAATCAAAAATTGACTCCAGCCAGTTTTGTCATTCGCAAAAAAAGCCGTTTTCTTTTTTGTGTTCAAAGCATTTTTGATTTTTAGTATTTTCTGTTTCACAGGATTGACCGCAGGGCTGATTTTTTCTAGTGTAATATATTCATGACTAATAAATCAGGGCAAAAAATCGTGAGTGGATGATTGAAAAATTAGGAAATGGAATCGTTTAAGGAAATTGAGGGATTTAATGGAAAAAGAGCCAATAAAAAAGATTCCCAAAAAAGAGATCAGTGTCGAAGAATTATTCGGTTTGATGTTGCAGAAAATGGGTCCGCAAGGATGGTGGCCCGCGGAAAGCAAATGGGAAATCATTCTTGGAGCGGTTCTGGTTCAGAATACGAATTGGCGCAATGTAGAACATTCTTTAGCAAGTTTAGAAAAAGCGACGCACTTTGATCCGCAAAAAATTCAAGAATTGACTTTGGAAAATCTCTCGGATTTGATTCGTCCCAGCGGTTTTTATCGGGCAAAAGCACAAACAATCAAAAATGTTTTTGACTGGCTGGCTGAACGTGATTTTGATCTAATCATGGATTCTTCAACAAATTTTCAGAATCTGCGGGCACAATTGCTGAATCTAAAAGGGATTGGTAATGAAACGGGAGATGCTTTGATGCTGTATGTTTTTGATCAGCCTGGTTTTATTGCCGATGCTTATGCGAGAAGGATATTTGCTTTTTTAGGAATGTCCATTCCTAAGAGTTATAAACAATTTAAAGCGCTAATTGAAAAAGAACTGCGGCTGTCATTAAGCTAAGCTCAGGAATTTCACGGTTTAATAGACGAATTCGGGAAAAAATATGCTAAAAATGAACAAAATTGGCAACAGAGTTTTTTAAAAGATTATCAAATTTATTTAAGCTGTTGACGAAGCGGTATAAGACGATCTTCTGTTAGATAAATTAAAAGAACAGGCTCCTTGCTGATGAAGGTTTCTGCTCTTTTAATTGCGTATGATCTTTAAAGTTTCAGACAATTTTTTTTACTCTCCCGCCGCATATATTTGCTAATTTTGTTGCTTTTGAAGCATCCTGATATTTTTTTGCCTGCTCAATATGAAACGTTCTGGTTCCTTTGCAAGTTAAATATCCGTGAAGGATCATGACCACGTACATAGAACTTCACCTCTCTTATATTTGGTACATCCATCATAACTAAATTTTTATTTAATAGCAATCAAAAAGTCCTGGCTTTTAAAAAATAAAGATACAGTTTCAACGATATGTACTACAGCTGATTTAAAACATATATGCTTGTATAGCAACGAAAAATATTATTAAAAATTTCTTTTTAATAATATACTAATACAGTTTATTGTATTGAAGGTATTTGATAAAGCAATTCATGAACAATGAAAAAGGATGATAGAAAAAAAAGAAAATCCATTATAGGATTTTCTTTTTTTACTATATCAATCGATTTTAATTTTTGTGAAAAACGTAGCTGCCTGCTGAGAATAATATTACGCTAATTCCTAAAATCAGAAAAATACAGTTGCTCACATCTTCAGTTTTAGGCAACTTTTTCTTGCTGCTATCACTTGATGGTTTGTTTTTGCCTGTTATAGAAGTTTGTGTGTTAGTAGGAACATTGCCGGCTGAAACCATCGGTAGTTGATTCAGTGGTACTTGTACTAGGTTCTGTAGTTGATTCTGTAGTAGATGAGGTTTCTCCTGTTCCGCTGCCATCACCGCTCCAAATGACGTTATCATTTGCGTTATCTGAATGGAATAGATTTTTGATCTGTTGGTGTTATCATTTTAGATAAAGGAAGGAAATAAATTACCTGAAACTGAAAAAAACAATAGGCGGATATACTGGGTCTCAGTGATTACTCTAATAATTATCTAAGGGGCAGTATATAGTTTATATAACAAAAAGAGTGGGGGAAAATAATTGGTGATCATGCACGGATTTATAGGTTCTTTTCTGAAAAACGAGAATGATTGATCCAAAAAAGGAGACTTAAAAAATCCCGCAAGGCATCTTACCTGTAGCCTTTGAAAAATTGCTGGTGCATCCAAAGCTTTATTTCTCTTTTTTGATATTTTAAATAGAAATAATTACCCTGAATGATTCATATTTTTTAATTTAAGCTTATTTAGATGAACTTATTTTTAAAAATAGGGCTCGAATACTTCGTTCACGTAAAATTTGACTCATTTCAAATCTTTTTTTTACAACTATCAAAAAGCTTGATAAAAATGGGCGCACGAATCCCTTGAAAGATCATATAATCAAATTTTTTTAAGCGAATCATTCGAACTTCTGGATTCGATGTAAAACCTGCCAAAATAACTGGTCAAAAACATTGGTGCTGGCTAGCTGGACTTGAATTTTCCGTGCGTGTCTCGTTACTTTTGA
>JAATEZ010000114.1 GCA_015655485.1 Lactobacillales bacterium
ACATACTCTTTTTGGACATAAGCTTGAATAAGTGCAAATAATGAAAGATACGTTTCAGATTCTGGTTCTTTTCCTATAACTTTAGACAACTTTGACATGATCTCCGCACAGTAGGCACGATACATCAAGTTGACAAACTTCGTGGATGTCGGTTGAAACGAGAGCCAATCCCCAAACATCTCCGGATTATAGCGGACCTCGGTGCTGTCGAGCGGACCGATTTCCTGCATATATTTGTGCATGTTTTCATAATAGCGTTCTATCAAACTGGGATTTCCCGTATATTTATACAGTTCCCAAACAAGAATGATACCGATATCTGACCAGCCGGAAGCATAAATACTGGCAAATTTAGGAACAAATGCCTGTGGGATAATTGAACTGTACTGAGCTTCAGTACTGCTGTGATTGATAACATCTGCATAATTCATCAAAAAAGCATACACATCAAAATTATAGAGAGCAGTCGGTAAAAATATCTGCGCATCTCCCGTCCAGCCTACCCGCTCCGATCGCTGCGGACAATCCGTCGGGATCGACAAATAGTTGGATTTTTGACTCCAGATAGTATTTGAAAAAAGTTTGTTCACAGCAGCATTATTCGTTTTCAAAAAACCTGTTTGCCTGACCGCCGAACTAATTGGGATCTGGATGATTTTCTTTATACTGATCTTTCGAGTCGTCTTTATCTTTATATACCGGAACCCATGATAGGTAAATTGCGGACTGTATATTTTTTTAGCGGATCCGCCTAGAATAATTTTATCACGTGATAAACATTCTCCACCAGCAGGAGGGCTTAAATTTTTTCTGTGCAAAGAAAATTCAGGGCCGTCGCTGCCGCCGCCTTCGCTCTCCGGGTTTAGCCTGCCATCGTTGAGCATTTCTCCGGTTTCAAATACGATCGTTGTCACATCAGGACTCACTGTTTCCAGCTCCACTTCAAAAACTGCGGCAGCATTTTGACCAAAATCAAGCAGCAATTCCATTTCAGGATCGAGCGTGATCGCTTGTCCAACGTCGACTGGATCAGTAATCAAGGCCCCAAAAGGTTTTGAAGCACTTTTTTCGATAACTGCTGTTTTATCATATAAATATCCTGCTATCGGCAAGTGCCCTTCTTGTTTACTCTTTATGACCCGAGATTTGTTGCTGGGCCGCAATTTATTTTTTACCACTGCCTGACCAGCAGAAAAATCTGGCAGAACTGCCTTAGCATCGAAACGAATATCCTCTGCCAAAAAGTTTCTCACTTCTCCATCATAAAAATCATTATCCGTTAATTCTTTATTTTCCCCATAGGACCAACGAATCGTATTTGTTGCCAGTGTTTCTATCTCGCCGTTTTGATAGGAAACAACCACTTTAGCAATAAAGCACTTCTTTTTTTGTTGATCGGCAAACAATTTTTCATAAAAAGAATTTTTACTGATCTTTCCGGCAAACCAGCCGTTACCAATCGTTGCTTGGATATTCAGCTTATCAGTTGCTTTTTCCGTAATATCATAACATTGATATTGGATGAGCTCATTATAATCCGTCCAGCCCGGATAAAAAATTTCTTCGCTGCCCTCCTTATGAACACCAACCGGTTCTCCATTTACTAATAATTGGTAAATTCCCAAAGCAGAGAGATAAATCATCACGCGATCAATACTGTGATCCTGTTTTAAGGGGATTTCCGTAAAAAAAACCGGAGCGCTGCTGTTTTCTTTCGTTGTGATCCAGTCTGCTTTATCCCAATCGCAGCCAGTATAAAAATTTTCTCCTAAAGCTTCAAATTGTCCGCCATTATTATCTTCAATAACCAGTTTCCAACCGTACACTTTTTCTTTTTGAAGCTTTGGTCCCGTGTATTCAACATTAAAAATATCTTTCGATAGGATCTTTCCGCTGTCCCAAATATTTCGGGAATGCCCGCTGCTTACTCGCTCAAATAATTCGATCCGATAAGCCTCCTGGTTCAGTGATTTATGATTTGAGGCCTCTGTTTCAAGTTTCCAGCTAAAATAAATTTTCTCATTTTCGTCTATCAACGGCTGTTTCTGAAAATTTATCAACAAATCATAAGGCTTTATCCTTTGACCACTTTTTTTCATCATGCGTTTTCTCCTTTATTTCTATCCATTATGTATTTGACCACTGAGAGTATTCCCAAAACTAAAAATACACAACCGGCAATAAAGAATGGAAAAATTGTTGTTTCTTGACCAAACAATTTAGGAAGTGCATTAATAATGTATGGAGATAAAAAAATCCCCGTATTCGAACCGATAATAATTGCCGAAACCGATAAGTTTTCAGATCCTTTGTAGGCATATCTTCCTACTAGCGTATAGACGTAAGGAATCAGGATGGCGGAAGATAATCCTCCCAGTATCATGCCCAAACCTACTTGAAAGAGAGAACTTGAATAGAATAACAAAAAACTAGCGGCGCTGACTAAGATATAAGCAGCAATAAGAGTTCCTTTTTTTGTAAATTTATAAATCTGTCCGAAAAGTGCAGCGCCGATCATCGTCGCTAAAGACCGAAGCGATAAAATATTTCCTGCATCCAAACTAGTTCCCAGGTTCTTAGCCACGATTAAAGAGGCTCCTTTTAAAGCCATGGTAAAATAAAAAATGTGAAAATAACTGCTGCCAAAATAAAGACCGTTGGATGGATCCTGGTTTTTTCCGTATGCTCATCGTTTTTTGTTTCTTTGTTATTTTCAGATACTGCACTTGGTTCTGGAACAAAAAAATAGAATAGAATGAAAACCGGAATTAAAGCAAGATAAATCAAAAATGAATATTTCCAACTATAAACTGATAATAATCCTGCCACAAAAGTCATCAAGGTCAGGCCTAATCCAGATACCGCATTTTGCATTCCCAGCATAGAAGCCCGTTCTTTTTCATTTGTAAAAAAAATATTGATCAAACTTACCGCTAAAGGATTACACAAGCCGATACCTATCCCTAGAATAATTCTTAACAAAAGAATCCATTTAAAATTTTCGACAATACTCGGTCCTATTCCTCCGATAAATGTAAGGATCAAACCAAGCAAAACCGTTGGCCGGTACCCGAATTTCC
>JAATEZ010000417.1 GCA_015655485.1 Lactobacillales bacterium
CGATGGAACAGGCGGAGCAATGGTTTGTGGGGCTGAAATATTTAGGAAAAACGGCTCGCTTTGTACGATTTCCCAATGAAAATCATGAACTCAGCAGAACTGGCAGACCTAGTTCCAGAGAAATACGTTTGACAGAAATAATGAACTGGTTCAAAAAATATACCGATAGTTAAGTTGATCAAGTATGATCAGATTTTATTTTTTCTTTGAAGAAACGATAGGCATTAAAGTTTAATTTATTTTCAGTCAGTACTTTAGAAATTTGATCTGCAGTAGTTTTCACTAATTGACCAATGCCGGGGACCATTTCTATATCAGTGCGATAAATAGGTTTTGCTACAGTCACTGAGCCGATCACTAGTGATCCGGAAAAAATAGGGGCGGCGATCGCAGCGATATCAGGAGTGATCAGTTCATAACTGACACACCAGCCTTTTTTTCTGACATGTTCCAGCTCTTTTTGAATTTTCTCAGGCGTCAAAAGGCTCGGATCGCGTAAGGCTTTGAACGGTTCATTCAGTATTTTTTCAATTGTCTGGTCCGGTAAATGAGCTAGAATCGCCCAATAAGAGGCGCCTGAATAGAGTGGGAAAGTTTTGTTCAGCGAGACCGCAAAGCTCACCTTATTTTCAGGCTTAAAGGCATCGATGTTCGTCGCTTCTAACAGATCCAGTTTTACTAAATAAACCGACTCGCCGGTTTCAAGCATCAGACTATGGAGAAAAGGCTGAGTCAGCGTAGCGACATTATACTGATCATAAGCGATATAACTGAACAAGGCTAGTGCGGGTCCTATTTCATATTGTTTGGTCTCCTCTTTTTTTACTAAATAGAGATTGCTTGTAAATGTTTCTAAAATCCGATAAACATTTATTTGAGGGATGTTGAGCCGGCTCGCGATTTCGTGAGCAGTCCATTGTTTATGCTCTTCTGTAAAAAGATTTAAAACCATAATCGACTGGTTGAGTGTTTTTAGCATGAATCAATCATTCCTTTACAAAAATTGGGAACAGCTGGACTAGAGAGGAAAACGAAATAGGTTGTTTTCGAAAGAGTCCATTAAAACGTTAAAGTTTATGTTATTAGTATAAGGGAAAATTCTGAATAAAGACAGTAGATTTATTTGTGGATCTAAATAAAAAATGGGTGGGATAGATATGGTATTAAAGCAAGTGTTAGAAGTATTAGAGGTAATAGATGATCCAAAAGCAAGCGGAGTTGTGATCGAAAAACTTTTTTCGCCATATAAAAAGGTCAGTGTTAGTTCTGTTGAAGTTCATGGAGAAGAAGGGAAGACTGATTTTGTCAAGATAGTTATTCCTGGAAGCAATGGGAAATTGAGTGGCGGTAATGCACCTACTCTAGGTGTAATTGGGCGTTTAGGCGGTATCGGAGCTCGACCGGCACGTATTGGCATGGTATCCGATGCAGACGGAGCTGTCGCCGCTGTTTCTGTTGCATTGAAATTAGCTGATATGCTGGAAAAAGGTGATCAGCTGGCTGGGGATGTCATTGTGACAACACATATTTGTCCGGATGCTCCGACTGAACCGCATCACCCAGTCGATTTTATGGGATCTCCGGTCGATATTTTAACAATGAATCAACATGAAGTTTATCCGGAAATGGACGCGGTCCTTTCTATTGATACGACTAAAGGAAATAAAGTGATCAATTATAAAGGGATCGCGATTTCGCCAACAGTCAAAGAAGGGTATATTCTTAAAATAAGCGACGATCTAATGCGTGTTTTAGAAATGAGTACCGGTGATTTAACGCAGACTTTTCCAATCACGACACAAGATATTACTCCGTATGGCAATGATGTTTATCATATAAATTCTATTCTTCAGCCGGCTGTGGCGACCAAAGCTCCAGTTGTAGGCGTAGCGATCACTACGATCAGCGCAGTTCCTGGATGCGGTACGGGAGCCAGTCATGAAATGGATATCGCAGCTGCGGCCAGATTTTCAATTGAAGTGGCCAAAGAATTTTCGCAAGGACTTTGCCATTTTTACGATGCAAATGAGTTTGAGCATCTGGTACAATTGTACGGAAATTTGACAGTTTTACAAACTTTGGGAAAAAATGATGAATGAAAAAATCGGGATCATCACAATTGGGGAATCGCCTCGAACGGATGTTATGGAAATGGTGCACTTGATCGCTCCACGACTTGAAATTTTCCACACAGGTGTTCTGGATGGTCTGAATGCATCGGAGATCCAGGCGCTGGCTCCGCTATCAGCACACGACTACGTACTAACTTCTAGAAAAAAAGACGGCTCTGCTGTCGTGATGTCGCGCGAGTCCATCATCCCTATTTTGGAACGCCGTATTATAGAAGCAGAAGCGGCGGGCTGCGGGGTGATCTGGCTGCTTTGTACTGGAGAATTTCCCGAACTCCATTCAAAAGTTTTGCTGATCGAGCCGGACAAAATACTGGCTGGTTTTTTAAAAAATTTAAATCAGGGACAATATAAGTTAGGTGTATTGGTGCCTCTTGTTGCTCAATTAGAAGAAAGCAAACAGAAATTTTCTGAGATCCGGAAAGTGGTCGCGACGTATTTATCGCCTTATGAAGAACATACGCCAGAGAAATTGGAACAAGTCAAAGCTTTCTTTTTAAAAGAACAATGTGATCTCATTTTACTTGACTGTATGGGATATAATAGGAAAATGAAAGAATATTTGCACAAAGCAACCTCAGGCAAAGTGATTTTGCCTAATCAATGGATCGCGACAATGATCCGGCATTTTTATTAAGGAGCTTAGATAATGACAGCAGATTATATTACCATCAGCAAAAATCTTTTGCTCAATAATATGGGAGCAAAAGAGAATGAAACGATTTTGATTCTTTGTGATGAAAGTAAAGTTGAACTGGCCGAGTTTATGCACAAAGCGGCCCGGGAAATTTCTGATCACGTATTTTTGCTTTGTTTTCCGACAGCTGAAAAATCAGGGACAGAACCTCCAGAGCTGGCAGCTATAGCAATGACTCTGGCAGATGTCGTCGTGGTGTTGACTGAGCATTCTATCACGCATACGAAGGCTAAAAAAAATGCCTGTGCAAAGGGCGTGAGAGTGGCTACGATGCCGGGGATCACTAAAGATATGTTTAGTTTTGGGGCTATCACTGCGGATTATAAAAAAGTAGTTGAGCTGACTGAAACCTTGGTCAACAAATTGACAGCCGGGAAATATGTTACCATCAGCAAAAGTGATCGTGAATTAAGTTTTTCCATCGAAAAGCGTTTGGGGATATCAAGTACCGGGATCTATAAAAATAAAGGAGAATCGGGCAATCTGCCTTCCGGCGAAGCCTATATCGCTCCAGTAGAAGGAAGTGCAGAAGGCACTATGCTAGTGGACGGCTCTTTTGTGGGGGCAGGAAAATTATCTGAACCCATGCTTTTAACGATAAGACGGGGTCGTTTAGTTGATGCATCTGGAAAAGAAGGATCTGAGATACTGGCTCTGCTGGGATCCGGCGAAGGACGAACCTTAGCTGAATTTGGGATTGGCACAAATGAAAAAGCACGGCTGACAGGGAATGTTTTAGAAGATGAGAAAATTTATGGGACTGTCCATCTGGCTTTTGGCAGCAATGCTACTTTTGGCGGAAAAACCAATGCCGGCGTTCATCTCGACGGAGTCATTATGGCACCGACTTTTTCGATTGATGACCAGTTGATCATGAAAGCCGGCAAGTTGCTCGATTCTGCCAAGTATTAAATAAAAAATGGGGTATAAATTGTTATATTTCTTACATTCATTTTTTATTTTAATATCTTGATTCTATTTTGATCAGAATGAAGATCAGTATAATTGGCGCAAATTTCTTCTGGAAGTAAGTCGTTTCGCTAGTTCAAAAATCCATTGTCCTACCTCGACCACTCAGCATTTACGTGTTTTCATTGTGGATAATTCCAGCTGCCGAAGCCGTAAACGAGTGGATCGTCTTGCTTGGCCATTTGACCATGCCCGTAAAAATCATATAAAGGATTTCGAATATTGATCCTTGGTTCTTCTGATGGTTGCAGTTTCATTCCAACTGATTCTACGTTCCTATCAATTAAAAAACAACTGGAACAACATTCTATCAATAAGCGCACCTCTTATGACGATCAGCCAATGATCCACTGAACATTGAAGTCGTCCATCATAGTAGAATTATCTCCACTATTTCTTCGCAACTAGCCAATGGAACTCCGATTAAAATCGTTTTTTTCAAAAATAAAAATAAGCGAAGTGAATGGCTGACCATTCTGACGACAGGTACCAGTTTATCTACAAAAGAAATTGTGAAAACTTATAGCATTCGCCGGGACATCATAACTTTTTTCAAGGCGACAAAATCGTTTCTTCATCTTTCTAAAGAAACTCAGAGCCGCAACTACAATGCGCTTATTTGCCATACAACTTTGGTCTTCATACGTTATATCTTTCTTAGGCAGCCTGTCCAACAGATGATCACGCTCTCAGTGGCCTTTTTGCTTTTACACAATTATATGGACTTTATCTTAATTTATTTTCTTTATTTTAAAAAAAGTGTCAAACTGGTTGTTCAAAATGTCCAGTTCCTTCTAAACATACTTTATATCCTCTTTATGTTGGTTTCAATAGCATCAACTAAACCTTGGCACATCATTTTTAATGAATCCAACTCAAGAAAATCAAGGAAATCAATACATTTCAAAATATTTTTCTCCCCATTGGAATCACCTAATATTAATAATTTTATTCCTGAAAAAAGTTTTAATAAAAATTGTTCATATAACTGGTCTTCTCGAAGTTTATAATTTTCAAGAAGATCGATATATTTTATGGTTTCAGAATAATCTAAGTGTTTACAAAATGTGATAACAACATTAACAATAAGCCTGAAACTTTCACTAGCATAAGGGTTTAAATCATTAAATTTATCAAGACTAGCAATTGCTCTGGATAATATGACTTGTATAGCCTCCAGATTGAAGAAAAAAAGACAATTATTAAACAAAACAAGTTCATAGCGTGTCCAGGTTTCTACAGAAATTAAGTATTTGTAAAGATCTGTTTGAGTGATATCCATGTCAATATGATTTAATCGATTCATTAAAACAGTTACTAGGCTTGCCATATGGCAATAAAAAATATCGGATTTTTCAATATAACTTGTCTCACAGGAAGTTTTCAAATACTTGAGCTCATCAATATTTTTACCCTCAAATGCATTTTTAATCCGAATCAGAAAATCTTTTTCTTCAGAATTTGAGTATCCATTACTTATAAACTGAATTTCTGATAATTCTATATGCAGCCGGCTTAATATATCAATTAAGTGAGTACTATATACATCTGTTTTACCCTTAGTATATCTATTAAATGTTGATCTAGACATATTCTGACTAATTACATCATTTACTTTTATATTTTTATTTTTTCTTGCCTGTGCAATTGCTTCGTATATTTACAATTTCTCTCCAACCCCCTTTTTAATATATTAATAATATCACAAACGTTTCTTTCTTGACACATTAGACTCTACTCTGCAATATTTCTCAAAAAAAGTCCCCAATCAAATTAAAATGAAAAAAAGTGATTGGGGGGGAAGAATATGTGGGAGTTTTTAATTTTTCTACTTCTATAATCTGTTTAAGAATTTTGTTGGCGATTTAAAATCTATGTATTTGAAAGGGTGGATGTTAAATGGGCTTATTTTTCAATAATAGGAAAATTCAAAAAAATCAGAGAAACAACAAGAGATAATTGAAGTTTTAGAGTTAGCTAAAACTGGAAGACTTTAGGCAATGGCTGGAAAGACGAAGGTAATTGTCCTAGCTGTGGCGAAAATCACTAGATAATTTGATTTTGTTTCAAAGTTTCAATAAATTAACAAATTTTTCTGCTATACTTTAAGGAGGAATGTTCGTGAAAGAAAAATGGATAAAATAATTTGAGCAAATAATATATAAAGTGAAATTATGTATATTTCACTAGTCTGACTTAATTTATCTGCAACAAAAAAATTATAAGGGGTTGGGGAAATGGGTAAAAAATTTAAAGTTTTTTGTTTATTTGCTGCGTTGCTATTAGGTATAATTCCGTTTGTTACTACAGGGACTAGTGTTTATGCAAGTGAAATAGATAATAATACAAGTGAAATCGAGCAAAGTGATCAATCAGCGACTTCTCAAATAATTTACAAAGATGATCAAGGAAATATATTTACAAATGATGAAGTCATTGTGCAAGCGGGGAAAACCGATCCTCGTATTCAACAAATAATGTCTACAGGTGCAAAGCCTATCAGCATTGGTATCTTGTGGACATATACAACTAAAGCAGACGGTACAAAAATGAGAAACATGTTTAGAAAGGCTTCTACTGTTGAAGGTCTTGCTTCTCTTACCGCTACTGTTGCTGCTGCTGGTTTTGCTACCGGGCCATTAGCTGCAATGCTTGCTGTATTTGTTGCTGCTGGAGGATTAATGTTTCATAAACGGTTTGCAGAAGGTGCCGATCTAATAGCTAAACATCCGAATTCTGGAAAAATCTATATGTATGTAGACCATGTAACCTATTCAAGCTAACGAAAAAATAAAAATCTGATTGGTGGGTGTTATATATGGATTTTATTCTTTGGATTTTGGGGCTTTTTATCTTAATTACACTTATAGAACGGGCTAGAAATCGTC
>JAATEZ010000024.1 GCA_015655485.1 Lactobacillales bacterium
AGCGGCAACTCGGACCATTATGGTGCGGATGATCCCGCTATTATTTTTTTCATTATAAATGGGAACATCATATTTGCTCAATAAAACAGTAATGCTTTGAATAATTTGATTAGTGATCGGTATTTGGACCAGACAATCAGAGATAGCAACTAAATCATGAGATTCTTTTTGATAAAGTCCGCTGATGACCTTGCCGTCAGCGGCTTTTCCAAGTTGAAATTGGGCTTTGTTCCGATAATGGTAGGGTTCTTTCATACCAATTGTTGGTAAAAGCTGATAATTTTGATAATTGGCCGGTTTGAATTTATACAATGCCTGTTTTAGCAAATCACGTTTGAATTTTAATTGTTCAGAATAAATCAGATGTTGGAGTTGACAACCGCCGCACTTTTCATAGACCGGGCAAGGCGGCGTTATTCGATATTTTGAAGAGACTAGAATCTTTTTCAGCTTACCCTGGACGTAGTTTTCAGCCGTTTCCGTAATCGTGACCTTTACTTTTTCATTGATTAATGCATCAGGAACAAAAATAACGGTTCCTTGATAATAACCAATTCCTTCGCCATTGATCCCCAGCTTCTTTATCCGGATAGTCAGGAGATCCCCCTTTTTTATTGTTTGCTTTGATTTCATTAGAATTTCCTTTGCAAGTTTAAGTTTTTCTACTCTTATCTTACCACATTTTTTAGATGAGAAATTGTGTACAGAAGAAATAGAACGCTGGATCCGTTCTGTGCTCCAGCCTAAAAAAAATTAGGCTTTAGCAAATAGCGGGCCGCTATAGAAATGGTTATAATGAAAAACATCCATGGTTTGATAATTAAAAAAGCAAGGGGAGAAGCACGATGAAGGAAACTGATACAAAAGAGTTGCAGCAAAAATATATTTTGCAATCGTGGAGCAAACAAAAAGATCTTGATCCACTGGTTATTGACAAAGGAGAAGGGATCTACTTTTATGATGAGGCCGGATCGCGTTATTCGGATATGTCTTCTCAGCTGGTCAATCTTAATTTAGGGTTTGGGAATAAAGAAATTGGCGAAGCCATAAAAAATCAGGTCGATCAATACTGTTTTGTTGGCCCAAGTTACGCGTCCAAAGCCCGCTCTGCATTGGCGAAAATGATCGTTGATTTATTGCCGGACAACTTCGGCAAGATTTTTTTTACCAACGCCGGAGCAGATGCGAATGAAAATGCTATAAAAATAGCGAGGATGTTTACCGGCCGCTATAAAATTTTCAGTCGTTATCGCAGTTATCATGGTTCTACTTTTGGAGCTGGAAATTTGACTGGCGAACCTAGAAGATATGCTCTGGAGCCTGGCATCCCTGGATTTGTAAAATTTTTTGATCCCTATGTCTATCGTGAGAAGCTGAATTTCGCTTCAGAGGAAGAAGCAACAAATTTTTATCTGGGAAAACTAAAGGAACAGATTATTTATGAAGGACCGGAAAGTGTGGCGGCTATAGTTATTGAGACGATCACCGGCTCTAATGGGGTAATCATCCCGCCGAAGGGATATCTGCCTGGGTTAAGAAAAATCTGTGACGACTATGGAATTTTATTGATCTGTGATGAAGTAATGACCGGCTGGTGCAGAACTGGAACGATGTTTGCATTCGAAAATTTCGCTATAGAGCCGGATATCGTTACTTTTGCCAAAGGAGTGACTTGCGGCTACGTTCCTCTGGGAGGAGTCGCTGTAAGTTCTAAAATCGCTGAATTTTTTGATGAGCACCTGTTAAGTTGCGGATTGACTTATTCAGGGCATCCTTTGGCTTGTGCTGCCGGTGTTGCTTGTGTCAACTATTATGCCGAGCATAAAATCATGGATCATGTTAAAGAAACTGGGAAATTGTTGGGAGAATTATTGGAAGATTTGAAAAAGAGACATGAGAGTGTAGGGGATGTCCGCTATATTGGACTGTTTTCTGCCATTGAACTGGTAAAGGATAAATCAACAAGAGAAGCATTGGTCCCTTACGGTCAAGATAAAATGGGAGTGATGAAAGCGATCGTGGGTGAATTGAAAAAGCGGAAATTTATGACTTATTCACATGAAAACATGATTTTAGTCTGTCCGCCGCTTATCATTACTCAAGATCAGCTGACAGAAGAATTAAAAAAATTAGATGAAGTTCTATTCCTAGTTGATGATCAATATCTTTAATAATTAGAAGATCTGGAGGTTTTTTTATGGCGCATTCATTTGTTTTGCCCCAAAAAACATTTATCGGCAAGAAAGCTTTACTTGATGCCGAAAGTACGATCAAAAAAATGGGAAACAAGGCATTCATTGTTACTGGAAAACATGTGGGCAAATCCATTATGATGAAGGATTTATTGGAAAGTTTAGAAAAAAGTCAAATCGAGTATGTGATCTTTGATGATATTACCGGAGAACCGACAGATGCAATGGTTTCTTTAGGGGTGATATCCTTTCAAAAGGAACATTGTGATTTTATTATTGGGATCGGCGGCGGCAGTCCGCTTGATGCCGCAAAAGCGATCGCAGTGATGAGTCGAAGTGATCAAGCGATCACTAGTTTTAATGGTCAAGAAATAGAAGGAAAATTTCCGGCAGTCGCAGCTGTTCCGACAACTGCCGGAACAGGATCAGAAGCAACAAAATTTACAGTTATCACAGCCGCAAAAAATGGCATCAAAATGTTGTTAAAAGGAGAGGACTTAGTTCCTAAATTAGCCATTGTTGATTATACGTATACTTTTTCTAGCCCGCAAAGTGTTCGCGCTGCCACCGGGCTGGATGCATTGACTCATGCTATCGAAGCTTTCACTTCAAGAAAAGCTTTTGCGCTGACTGACACACTCGCTATTTCTGCTATTAAGCGAATTTTCAAATATTTACCAGTTGTTTATAAGGATGAAAATAAAAATGATGAAGCTTATGAGCAGCTTTCTCTTGCTGCCTATGAAGCCGGGATCTGTATCAATAATTCTTCAGTGACTCTGGTCCATGGATTGAGCCGGCCAATCGGGGCATTATTTCACGTTCCCCATGGAATTTCTAATGCAATGATTTTAAAAAATTGTCTGGAATTTGCTTTAGATGGAACATACGAGCGTTTTGGTGCTTTAGGCCGCGCAATAAATGCAGCAGATAGACGAGATTCTGATCAGCTGTCATCCGAAAAATTCATAGCGGCAACGGCCGATTTGTGTCAGCAGTGCGGTATCACAACTTTAGCAGAATATGGAATAAATCGGGAAAAATTCTTTCAAAATATTGACAAAATGTCTGAGGATGCCATCAACAGCGGCAGTCCTGCCAACACCAGAAAAAACATCACAGCAGCAGATGTGAGAAGAATTTACATGGAACTGTGGTCAGAAAACTAAAAATAGCCTATAA
>JAATEZ010000449.1 GCA_015655485.1 Lactobacillales bacterium
AAAACGTATTTAAATTATTTAGAGCCGTTTCAAAAAGAAAAAATCAGTCAAGCATTGTCGGCTCTGAACCTTTCTTCTGTAGCGGAATTTCTGAATGCAGTTGAGAAGTTAGTAGGAGTTCCGCCGGTTCTTAGTCAGGCAGAAATTGAAATCTATACAGAACAGACTCTGATTCAAAAATCCAGTATCAATAATACTGCTGGCGGATTAACAAAAGAGAAAATCAAAAATTTGTGGGAAGGTACAAAAGACTGATTTAGAGGAGAGGAAGGTAAATGGAAACAATGTTTGAACGCAGTCAAAAAGTAATGCCTCCTGTTGCCAGAAGGGCAACAACGATGGGTGTGGTAAAAGGAGAAGGATCCTATCTTTATTCTGAAACGGGTGAAAAAATACTGGATTTTGCCAGCGGAGTCGCAGTTTGCAACGTTGGACATAATCATCCGCAAGTGGTCGCTGCGGCCCAAAAGCAGTTGGCCGATCTGATTCATGGCGGCCATAATGTGGTTTACTATGAGAGTTATGTTAAATTGGCGGAAACGCTGGTGGAAATTTCCGGGGGCAACACGATGGTTTATTTCAGCAATAGCGGTGCCGAGGCGAATGATGGTGCGATGAAATTGGCAAAATATGTGACGAAGCGGCCGGCGATCATTTCTTTCAAAGGCAGCTTTCATGGACGCACGATCGGTTCTATGGCGATCACAGCTTCGAATGCCAAATATCGGCAAGGTTATGAAGGGATGGTGCCAAGTGTCTATTTTGCCGAATACCCTTATTTATATCGAACATCTTACAAGGCCGCAGAAGGTGTCTGTCCATCAAGGTACTTTGAACAATTTGATGAATTGTTTGATTTGATCATTGATCCCTACTCTGTTGCCGCCATCATTATGGAACCAATTCAAGGGGAAGGAGGCTACATTGTTCCGCCAAAGGAATTTGTTAAATACGTAAGAGAAGTATGCGACAAATATGGTATTTTATTGATTTTTGACGAAGTGCAGACAGCTTTCGGCCGGACCGGTTATATGTTTGCCTCAGAGTATTTTGAAGTAGAACCGGATATTCGAACTTTGGCGAAGGGAATTGCTTCAGGCTTTCCTTTAAGTGTAGTCATGGCCAAAAAAGAAATCATGGAGAAATGGGAACCTGGTTCTCACGGTGGGACATTTGGCGGAAATCCGGTTTCTTGTGCTGCTGCTTTAGCAACGATTGACGTTCTACAGACAACAGGAATCAATAATGCCAAAAAAATGGGGATCTATTTTAAGAAAAGATTGATTGAACTGCAGGCAAAGTATGAATGTATCGGTGATGTAAGAGGTGTAGGGTTGATGTTGGCGATCGAATTAGTTCATGAAGGAAAAAAACCGGCCGCAGATTTAACTAATTCTTTAATTAAACAAGCGTTGGAACATAATCTGCTTTTGCTTTCCTGCGGCATGTATAAAAATGTGATCCGTTTTATTGCACCCACTACTGTTTGCCAGGAAGAAATCGATCACGCGATTGAAATATTGGATGAGCTGCTAGCAAAAATGTCATGACAGAAGCTTTATTAGTTTTTCAACAGATCAGTATTATGTTTATTTTGATCGGCATAGGAATTTTTTTAACGAAGAAAGGTTTGCTGACCGAAGCCGGCTCACAGCAGCTAAGCCATATTTTGCTGCTCGTGGTAGTACCGGCACTGATCATTCATTCTTTTGTTCGTCCACTGGAATTGAAAATGGCCAAAGGTTTGCTGATGGCTTTTATACTTGCGATATTTTTTCATTTACTTGCGATTGCCTGCAGCCGCCTGATCAAAGGACCGGACAAAACCGAAGAATCGATTGCAAGAATGGGGGCGATTTATTCAAATTGCGGATTTATGGCTTTTCCCATTCTAAATGTTTTGTATGGCAGTAAAGGAATTTTTTATGGAACAGCTTTTGTGGCTGTTTTTAATTTATTCTTGTGGTCAAACGGGGTTCAGTTGATAAAACCGCAGGAAAAAATTAGTATAAAAAAATGCTTGTTAAATCCTGGCTGTATTCCTGTCATGATCGGTTTGTGTTCTTATTTTTTACAGATCCCCTACCCTAAAACAATTATTTCAGTCATGAGCTATTTAAGCGGAGCAAATACACCATTAGCGATGATCATTATTGGGATTTTTTTGGCTGATTCAACCGGCAAAACGCTTTTTAAAGATTCACTTGCCTGGAAGGCTTCCATTTTTCGGACTCTGCTCATTCCTTTATTTTTTTTATTCTTTGCCTTTTTTTTGAACCTTCTGATAAAAACCGAGGAGGTAAAGATTGTTATTTTATGTATCGCTGTCTGTGGAGCATGCCCGGCGGCAAGTTCCATTATTTTAATTCCCAGCTCAATGGGACTTAGCGGGAAGAAAGCTGCTAAAATCATTTTTCTTTCTACTCTTCTCTCAATTATCACAATGCCGTTTATAACTATGCTGGCTGCCCTCTTGTAAAATAAGAAATAGGAGATGACTGAAGTGAAAGTTCTTATTAGCGATTATCCGGATGTATTAGCCAGTAGAGATCTGCAATATGAAGAGAAAATCTTGAAGAAGTCGTTGCCAAAAGTCGAAGTTGTTCTTCTGCCTTACGTGTCAAAAAGAAAATTTGAGAAGGAATTGAAAAATTCTGATGCTTTGATCACAGCATTTTTACCAATCACTAAAGAAGTTTTGCTCAAAGCCCGCTGTCTAAAATGTATTTCAGTCAACGCGACCGGCTTTAATACGATTGATCTAAAAGCGGCAGAAGAACAGCAGATAGCGGTGATCCCGCTGGTAGATTACTGTACCCAAGAAGTAGCTGATCATACGATGGGGTTGATTTTAGCACTTTCAAGACGATTTAAAGCGTATCAATCATTGGTAGAAAGAGAACACATCTGGAAGTATAAGGCAGTTGGCCCTATCCACCGAATGTCGCAACAAACACTTGCGGTCTATGGCTTTGGAAAAATCGGCCGCGCTGTGGCGATTCGTGCCAAATCTTTTGGAATGGAAGTGGTAGCGGTAGATAAAATGATGTCGGCTGATGTGGAAAAACAATATGGCATAAAATTTGTAGATACTGAATTTGTCCAAAAAAATGCAACGATCATTACGACACATATGAATGCGACCACTGAAAACACTTCATTTTTTGATCAAGCTTTTTTCTCGAAATTGAGAAAAAATCCTATCTTTATTAATGTATCAAGAGGAATCAGCATGAATGAAAAAGATCTGGCGGCTGCCTTGGACAAGGGATTGATCAGCGGAGCCGGTTTAGATGTACTCGAAAGCGAACATCCTGTTTTAGAAGGACACGATTTAATAGGGCGCGAAAATGTTTTGATCACGCCGCATGCCGCCTTTTATTCGGAAGAATCATTAAACGATTTGCAGAGGATCTCCTGTGAGAATGTTATTGAGCATCTTTTAAAATAACTTATTTAAGTAACGACAAGTATTCAACATGGCATGGTGCTGATGGGTTTTGGCGCGAAAGAGATAGAATTTTTCACTTTAAATTATTTTAAAAGTTTAGGGTTAAATTGAGATATAGCCGGCAGGCTGCAAAAAGA
>JAATEZ010000165.1 GCA_015655485.1 Lactobacillales bacterium
CTTCTTTCAAGGCCGGCTGAATATGATTCCGACGGCTCTTTCACAAGTTGTGGAGCAGTTTATCCGAGTGGCGGTGATCTTATTGGCTGCAGTTATTTATCAAAGGCAAAATTGGAATCTTTATCAAATGGGAGCTGCGGCCATGTCTGGAGCAATCCTAGGCGGGATCGCTGCCTATTTGTTACTGAAAAGAGCCGCAAAAAATAATGGTCCGATCCCAAAACTGGATATAACAGGTAGAACGGCTTCAAGTGGTCAGAAAAAGAAAGTGAAAAAATTACGCCAACGCCTGCTGACTGATGGGAGCATGATTTGTTTATATAGCGCTTTACTTGTCATTTTTCAATTAGTCGATTCATTTGTTGTTAAAAATTCGCTGACTAATTCTGGGATGCAGGAATATCTTGCCCGAACTGCCAAGGGGATCTATGATCGAGGTCAGCCTTTAGCTCAGTTGGGACTGGTGGTTTCATTTGCTTTTACTTCTTCTTTTGTTCCTAAGTTATCTGGGTATATCGCTCATGAACAGCGCCAGAATTTTGAACAATTAAGCAAAACTTATATTCGGCTTTCTGCTACTATTTCATTGGCAGCCTCTGTTGGCTTGTCGGTATTGATTCCGTATGTGAATTTCGGATTATTTGAAAATAACAAAGGTCAGCTGACACTAGAGGTTTTTGTTTTTAGTATTGTTGGGATGACTTTAGTCCAAACTTATCAAAGTATTTTTCAAAGTATGAAGTTAGTGAAGCCTTGCTTAGCGGCTATTTTTATAGGAATATTAGTAAAAATCATCAGTACAGGAGTGTTGACTTCCCGCTTTGGAACACTTGGAGCAAGTATAGCAACGCTTCTGGGATTGACTGCTTGCGGGAGTTGTCTACTCTTTAATTCCAAAATAGAATTGCGCAAAGTCTGGCTGGAAGATAGTTTTATTTTTAAATTATGCGGCTGTATCATGGGTTTAATTATTGTCCTGAAAGGATATATTTTTTTAATTGAAATAAGTATCGGTTTTCCTGACAGCCGATACTTGTCATTGATTGAAGCAACCATTGGTGTTATGCTAGGAGCAAGTATTTTTACTTGGTTGATGATGAAAATAAGACTGTTAAAGATAAGAGAGTGGTTGACACTTCCGTTTGGCGGGAAATTATTACGAGGTTTTAAACACAAAAGGTAAGGTGAAAAAATGCGGTTGGATAAGTTTTTGAAAGTTTCTAGAATTATTAAGCGGCGTACTGTGGCTAAAGAAGTTGCAGACAAAGGGCGGATACAAGTCAACGGTCAGCTTGCTAAATCTTCAACAATGATCAGAATCGGCGATGTTTTGAAAATCAGCTTTGGAAATAAAACACTTGAAGTAGCAGTTAAATCCTTACAAGATTCCACTAAAAAAGAGGCCGCAAAGGATATGTTTGAAATTCTTAATGAAACTCATAACGACACCTATGAAAAATTCGATTAGACAAGTGAAGCGCTTGTTGGTATAATAAGTTTGGTCAATAGATGTAAGCAGTGAGGTAAAAAATAAATGGGAAAAAAAACAAAAAAAAATCAGAGTCAATTGACAGACAGGGATGATCAGCTGAAACCCAAAAAATTGGCTGAAACTCAAGTCCAACAAAAAAAACTGATTTTTCGTCGCCGTCGGATGGCTCTTATATTAGCGGTGGCTCTTGTGATTTTTACACTTTCAGGAATCAGTTTGTGGAAAGATCATGTTGAATTGCAAAGTCTTGAAGCGACTAAAGCATCTGATTTAAAAGAAAAAGAAAAATTAGCCGGCTCTAAGGAAATTTTAGAGGAAAATGTGGCTTTATTGAAAGATGATGAGTATGTGGCAAAATTAGCCCGTGCGCGTTATTATTGGTCGAAAGCAGGAGAGCAGGTTTACAGTTTGCCGACTAAAGACTCAAGTTCCAGTTCAGAGGGATCATCAAGCAGCACAGATTCAACTGAGTCATCTGCGGAAACGACAACAAGCAGCGCCAAATAATAAGGCAATAATAGATAAAAATAGTTCGAATAGATTGGAAAAGGGTTAAGGAGGAAAATATTTTTTATGTCAATTGAAATTGGAGCAAAACTTCCAGGGAAAATTTCAGGAATCACAAATTTTGGTGCATTTATTGATTTAGGTTCCGGAAAAACGGGTCTTGTTCATATTAGTGAAGTATCCAATAGCTATGTGAAAGATATTCATGAAGTGTTATCGGTTGGGGATGAAGTTGAAGTTAAAGTGATGTCGATCGGCGAGGACGGTAAAATTGGTCTTTCTATTCGTCGGGCCGTCGAAAATGAATCTGAAGCAAACCCTAAAAAAGAGTTTCATCGTCATAAAGATCCTCACCATTCTTCACATGCACCGGCCAAACGACCCGCGGCTTCTTTCAATGTTCCCGAAAAGAAACAAGATTTTGATACATTGATGAGCAGTTTTCTAAAAGATAGTGATGACCGGTTGACCTCCTTGAAAAGAAATACTGAAGGTAAGCGGGGCGGACGAGGCGGA
>JAATEZ010000108.1 GCA_015655485.1 Lactobacillales bacterium
ACTAATGATTATTTTTTCCTCTTTGTCGTCTTATTTACAAAATCAATTGTTAATTCCAACAGGGAATGAAAAATTTGGACTCATTGCAGCTATATTTTCAAGTGTAGTAAGCCTTTTTTTTAACGTGTTATTGATACCTAAAATAGGATACATAGGAGCAGGTGTGATGGTTTTTGTTTCTGAACTTAGCTCTGTTCTATCTAGATATTATATGGTGAGATATAAACTAAATTATAAGAATATCCACTTTATAAGTAAATCAACTGTGCTTTATACAATTTCAGCATTACTCATGATGGAAATTGTACTTATCATTAAAAATCATATAAAAAATTTAATCTTATCGCTTTTAATGAGTGCAGTTATTGGTTCTGTTTTCTATTTTGTTTTTCTTTTAATACTAAAGGAGGAAGTTATGGTGAATATATGGAAAAAAGTGAAAAAATGCAGAGAATAATTTTTAGATAATTTTTTCTAAACAATCTTCTTGATATTCGCCACTTAAAAGGTTCTTTCCGAGGTTTGAAGACAGCATTCAAACTAATTTTTCCACAAAATTCCGTTTCTCGAGCAGTGTTTACCATGAGCTTTGCCTGTACCAAGTCGAATGACACCTGCCATACATCATTCGTTTGATCATCTTTAGCTTATTGTTCGCCCCTAAGTATTGCGGATAAATGAGCCATTGCTATTTTCAAAAAATTCCATGACTCTTCTGTATAATGAAAAATAGCGGCTCATTTATCTGCACTTATTGGCTCTGTTCTACGCATTCGGTGGCTCACTTTTCCACACAAGTGGCTCTATTCATCCATAATATTCAAAAGTGGACATTCAACTCCGCTTTCTGTTGCAGTGTGAATAATTTCTGACACTGTAAGCCTTGAATTTCCAGTACTTGCAGAAATATTCCGCATACTTTGACCTTGAAAGTGCAGCTCCAAAATTTTTCGATATTGAAGCATAAATAAGAACCGCCTATATAGTGTCTACTGATTAATTAATATTTACTTATATACAAGTATTTTAAAGCAATGTTTGGTATAATAAATGCATAGGAATTTTTAGAAAATCCTAAATTTCTTTGCACTTAGAGGTGTTTTCCATGTATAAAACAGAAGGATCTGTTCAAATTTCCATCTTTGACTTTAATCAATCTTGTGGGATGCCACTTGATCCAGAAAACGATTGGATCAAACGGGCACAAATGATCCCCTGGACAGAAATCGAAAAATCTTATGCCAGACAGTTTCCCTCTAATGTTGGCAATGTCGCCAAGCCTTTGCGCATGGTGCTGGGCTCTCTGATCATCCAGACAAAAGAACAATTATCTGATCAAAAGTTAGTGCAGGCGTTGACAGAAAATCCCTATTTGCAGTTTTTCATTGGCATCAATGCGTTTAAAATGGAGAAACCCTTTGATTCTTCCACTTTGGTCAGTTTTAGAAAACGAATGAACACGCCCTTTATGAGGGAAGCCAATGAGCTCATCTTGTCCGTGATCGAAGAAACAGGCGGACCCCTACCAATCAATGGTGAAACACAAAATGCCGGCACGGAGATCTTAGATGCTACTTGTGCTCCATCCAATATTCGTTTCCCGCAAGACACCTCTCTGTTGAACGAAGCACGAAAAAAGTTGGAAAAGAGGATCGATTGGTTCTACAAAACCTATGGTTTTGAAACCAAACCACGTACCTACCGCAGAGTCGCACAAAAAGAATTTCTTTCCTTTGCCAAAATGAAACGGCCAGGGGCCAAAAAGATCCGGGCAACGGTACGAAAGCAATTAGGCTACGTTTCTCGTGATTTAGGCTATCTTGAACACTATATGAGCGAAGGCTATGCGCTATCTTCCCGGGTGATCGATCAATATTTGATCATCAAGGAACTGTATACCCAACAAAAACAGATGTTTGATCACAAGACACACACGGTAGATAACCGAATCATCAGCTTGAGTAAACCTTTCTTACGACCTATTGTACGAGGAAAAGCAAAAGCCAAAACTGAATTCGGTACAAAATTTGATGTAAGCTTAGATACCAAAGGTTTTGCGCGGATTGAAAGGCTTTCGTTTGCTGCGTATAACGAAAGCACTGTGTTAAAAAAAGCCGTTGAAAATTACAAACAACGAACAGGCTTCTACCCTGAACGGATCCTCGTGGATTAGATCTATCGTACTCGTGAGAACCGCGCTTACTGCAAGAAACATGGGATCCGTATGTCTGGCCCCAAATTGGGACGCCCTTCCGAAGAACCGGAAGATAAAAAAATAGCGAAGCAGGACAACGTTGACCGCATTGAGATCGAGCGCTTTTTCAGTTTGGGAAAAAGGTGCAATGGGATGGGGCT
>JAATEZ010000414.1 GCA_015655485.1 Lactobacillales bacterium
ACGGACAGATTTTGAAGAATAAAAAAGCCTTATTCTATTTGATCGCTTATTTCATTTTCCAAACTGGAAATTTTTGTGTGATGACATTTATTGGGTCATGGTTTACTAGAGATTTTTCTTTAAATCTATCCAGTGTTGGAACTGCGATGATTGCAATTGGCACAGGAAATTTAATCGGAACATTATTTGGTAATAAATGGATTAGTCGGTGGGGAATTCCCAAATCTCTTTTTATGGGATTGGTGACGCTAATGTTTTTATATCTTATTCTGCCATTTTCAAACTCATTTTTATTAGCTGAGATTGGCTTAACCATTGTTTTTTTGGTCAATGGTTTTATTTTCCCATTATTTATGACAACTTTGCAAAGTACAACCACGACAGCGCGAAGTACAGTATCTTCACTATCAAATGCGGCGATGTATGCTGGGACAACAGTTGGAGGAATTGTTGGCGGAATACTGTTCACTAAGTTTTCAGGTTTCTTTGGAATTGCTTATTTTACTGTTATTACTTATTTGATTGTATTGGGAATATATAAAATGTCAGGTATCTTCAAGAAGGTGCCGATAGCATCTGGAGAAAAAAACAAGGAATAAAACAATAGAAATAATGAAAGATCACAGTTCGCATCGGATATTTGAGATAAACTATGAACTTCCCTAATGCAATGAATGAAGTAGAAAGCTTTGGGTTAGGTTGTGTTGTTGCAGGTGGAGTCAGATACTATGTAGATGAAATAATTGATTTATATAAATTGCCAGCATTGATCTGTTCCTTGTTTGGGCTATCGATTGGAAAACCCAGTAACAAAGCCGAGATTAAGTAATGACGCAATGATTTTTACTGATAAGTATAAAAATTATTCTTATGAACCATGTGCAATGCACCGTTAGAATTTGATGGTTACGGACAGTTTAACAATTTATCTTATGGAAGAAATTGAAATGCCAAAAGATTTTCAAAAAATGAAACCTTCCATTAAATGCAGTTTTCCCAACAATAGGAAAAGACTGCTCAACTATGAAAGAAAAAGGTCAAGGAATAAAATGGAAAGAAAAAAGTAAATGGTACGGCTAAAAAGTCTTAATTTAGAAAATAGACGGCTCTTTTAAATTTTTAAAACAAAAACAGCCATTTTGATTAGGAATCAAGCAAGGCATATCATTGAGTTTTATAATAAATTAAGTTAAAATTAGAATATAGTTAGCCGACTAACTATATTGGAAGATTTTTTTATGAAACAATTTAATTTTCCTGATCGCCCTGATAATTCAAGAATTCAAGCCATCGCCGAACACTATGGTTATGAAGCGGACGTCGATGCGGTCCATTTATATTTGGAATTGCAATGGACATATCGAGGAATAGAAAAAAATATAATCGACTATTGGAAACATTTGACTTGAGCGAGTCACGTTTTGTCATTTTAATGTTTCTTGGTCATGCAGAAGATAAACGATTGCTTTCTTCTGAAATTGCAACAAGGCTGGGAGTCACCAGAGTTACAGTAAGCAAATTGTTAAAAGGAATGGAACAACAGACTTTAATTGAAAAAATCGCTTCAAAATTAGATAAGCGGTCTACTCCTATTCAATTAACAGACAAAGGAAGACAAATTTTAAAAAGATTCTTACCATACAATTATGAAGCCGTTCATCTCTTATTTGAACCCTTTACAGCAGAAAAAAAGAGCAATTTTCTTTTCTATTAAAAAAATTAGCTCAAGGGAAATCAAAATTACAACAACTGGAGAAAGAAATAAATGGAAACAAAGCAAATTGAGTTATTAGAAACCTATTTAAGTTTATACATCAATCATGCTGAGCTGCTGGAACAGATGAAAAAAGAAACCTCTCCCTATGTTGTACTGGATGTCAGGAATGCACCAGAGGAAGTTAAAAAAGAACAAGTCAAAGGTGCGACGGCACTTCCTGCAAGAGAATTGGAAAGTCGCATAAATGAATTGGACAAAGAAAAAATTTACATTGTTTATGATTGGACTGCTGGAACAATTTTTAGGGAAACAAGCATTGTTGCTTCTTTTGAAAGCCGGTTTTAAAGCGTTTGAACTTGGTTGTGCATTGGAAAGCTGGAAAGGTATGAATTTACCAATGGAAGCTATCTAAAAAACCTATAGATGTTGCTGGAAAAAAAATAAAAAACTCGTAAAAACTAAAATCATTTTGCTGATTTCAGTTTTGCGAGCTTTTTATTTTCGACAATATTTTTTTAAGACATCAGCAGTGCTGCAAGTTCTGTATTTTGCAGCAGTTTGCCTAGTGGAATGTCTTGCAGCGGAACTTTATCTAAATTCAAGCAAGTTTTGGCAGCATTCGTCAAAACACGGAGGTCATATTGGCTTGGGTAAACAGGATCGACCTCTTTACCCAGTTTCATTAGATCATAAACAGCCACCCTTGCGGTGCGGATCGAGTATTCAACAGTAAAGACACAATCTTGTGGTACTTCAGCATATTGTCCGATGAAGCCGAAGTTTTGACTTCCTGCTGGAACAACTGCCGGTCGATCTCCAGCAATACGCGGCATAAATTGTGAGGTGATGTAAGGCATCATGCTTGGAATCACATTAATTGTATGACTTAAAATCTCTGCTGCTTTATCTTGCAGCCCCATATGATAAAGGAGTTCTTCAAACATTTCTTGACCAGTGCAGTCAGACATCGTTTTAGGAATGCAGTCTCCTGCAACATCCAAATTCAAGGCATAAGCCCAGAGAACTTTGACATTATCAGGCTGATTAATGAAATGAGGCTGTTTTGGAACGACCCAACTCATAAACCAGCTGGAATCTTTGATCGTGACCAAGCCGCCCATACCGGGCTGATCACCAGTGAGATCAAGCAGATAGGGAAAAACAATGTCATCATCTTTTAGCGTTACGGTAAAGGACAGCCATTTTGTTTTATCAATGTCGCTGCAGAACACTTCAGGATGACCAAAGTCGGATGATTTTACGGCAATTTTTTTCCAGACGGAAAAACAGCCTTTGTCATCAGAACGGTTGATCTTAGCAGGATGATCCATGTCGCCGCGGGTCGTATTTTGTGTCATGGAGCCATTTGTGAAAAGAACGAGATCCTCTTTTTTAACAGAGATCATTTCATTTTTTTCATGATTTTTGCAGTGGATCGCCGTAACGGTTTTCTCTTCATTGGAAAAATCAAAATCGATATCGGTAACGGTCGTACCAAGATCAAAAACAACTTTGTTATCTTTTAACCAAGTGATCAGCGGCAGGATCAAGGAATCATACTGATTATACTCTGTATGCAAAATGCCTTTCAGACGATTTAAGCCGCCGATAAGGTGCATAAAGCGTTCCATATACCGTTTGACTTCCACCACACTGTGCCATTTTTCAAATGCGAACATGGTTGCCCAGAAAAACCAAAAATTTGTCTTAAAAAAACTTGGGCTGAAATATTCTTCAATAGTAGTTGCACCAAGCTTTGTTTCAGTCAGCATGTGCAGTTTTGCCAACTCCATCGCGTTTTCAGTCGAAAGACCTAAACTCGAAAAATCTTCCTTTTTCCCTTGATGACTGACAATGCGCGAATGCGATTCTATCGGCTCTTTCAAATTTAATTCGCGGAACTCATCTAAGACACTATGCTTGGGATCGGTCAGTGAAGGGATAAAGCTGTATAGATCCATAAAACATTAGAAATGTGCTTCAATCTCGCGTCCGCCTCGTGCAGTATATCCGGCTTCAGCGCTGCCAGCTCCGTCCATTGAACCTCCGGAAACGTCAAGTTGTTCTAAAATATGAATATTTTCTCCCGGCATGTGCGCGTCTTTGATCAAATAGGCAGCAGCTGATAAACTTGCGATACCGCCGCCAATCAAATAAGCTTTACGTTGTGTAATGTTTTGCGGTGTTTTTGGATTAATTTTTTGATAGTTATTCATTGAAAGGACCATCCTTAAAATTTATTTTCTTACTATTCTTAAGATAACGTTTTATCGTTTAGACTACAATGAACAAAAAAAGCATCTGTACAGAAAATGCACAGATGCATGGGTTTGTGCTATAGACAAAAAGCAGATAGGTTTATGATGCTGCATACTCATTCATCAGTCGAACAATATTGCCTTTGGTCATTTTTTCAATGCAGTCAGCAATCATTTCAGGATCTTTTCTTAGATCCTGTTTTAACCAGGCAATAAAAATACCTGTTACTGCATTCGCGTAAAATTCCGCTGTCTCTGCTTTTAGAACGGCAGCTACTCTCAGGTTTTGCGTGATGTCGGCGATGATCCCGGTCATGACATGGTTGAATACCTTATATAAAAAAGACTCCAGATGATCGCGGCCAAGTGAATGAAAAGTATTCAAACAAATGACGCGATTATCGAGTGTATACTGAAGGACAAGTTCAATGCCTTCTTTCCATTGAGCGAGATTACAATAATTTTCAAGGTCTTCGATCACTTCATGTTCGTAAATCCAGCCGAGTAAATCATAAACGTCGTGAAAATGATTATAAAAAGTATGGCGCGCCAGCTTACAATCATCTACGATCATTTGGATATGGATCTTGTTTACGGGATAGACTTTCATCAATTTTTTTAGTGATTCAGCAAGCGCCTCTTCTGTAATGGTTGAATTTGTCATGATTTCCTCTCTTTTTAACTTCTCAAGCTTTTTTATAACCTTTATAACATTAGTATACGCTTTTGAAAACTATTCATAAATAGTGAACCTGCGTTTCTTTTGTTTAAAAAAAGAAACTGCTTCTAAAAAAAAAGCGGATGATTAAAAGATGAAAATGAATTCCAAAAAAAATTGGTTCAAGTCATTTTCAAAAGAGGCCAGATTTGATTTGACCTTTTTTAAGGAGAACCCTATACTATATTTAATTGGTTTTTAACATTAAGCGAAAGCAGATTTTTTACAAGAAGTCAAAAAAGTATGAAAATTCTGATTATTGGGAATGAGGATCGCTATAAAAAATATTTGCCTGATTTGGATATAGCACAAGTGAACCGTACAGTCTTCTGCGACCGTGATACAGCGGATGAAGAGCTGCTTGAGGCGGCTCCTGATGCCGAGCCGATCAGGATCGACCCGCTAGCAAAACTTTCAGCGAAGGTCATTCAAAAGAGGCGGAATCTTAAAATCATTCAATCAGAAGGAGTCGGATTGAACGGAATTGACCTTGAAGCGGCTAAGAAAAATGGTGTTTTTGTTTGTAATTGCAAGGGGGGAATGCCG
>JAATEZ010000157.1 GCA_015655485.1 Lactobacillales bacterium
ATTTTATCCATCATAAATTCTGATTTTTTTAACGAATCCGTGTCACGTTCAGCCTCAACGGAACGACGCTCCATCTTTGATGAATGATCGGCGATCTCAGAAATTTCATCCTGCCAATGCTGCTTTACTTTTTCAGCGACCGGCCGATCCTGATAACTGCGGATGAGCCTATGAACGATCAAATCAGGATAGCGACGAATGGGAGAAGTAAAATGAGTATAATTTTCGGCAGCTAAGCCATAATGCCCCAAAGAATCTTCAGAATAACGGGCTTGCTGCATACTGCGCAGCATCATCGTATTGATCACCGCTTCTTCCGGCCTGCCTGCCACTTGTTCCAGAACTGCTTGCAGATCTTTGGGCCTGATCGTCTCTTTGGTTCCTTTGACAACTACACCAAAGATGGTGGCAAATTCAAAGAATCGCTGCATTTTTTCTTCTTTAGGCTGTTCATGGATCCGGTATATAAACGGCAGCTTCAGCTGATGATAATTTTTAGCGACAGTTTCATTAGCGATCAACATAAAAGATTCGATCAGCTTTTCAGCTAAACCTCTGTGTCTTAGTAAGATATCATAAGGATGGCCTTCTGAATCTACCCTAACTTCCGCTTCGTGATCCTCAAAAGAAATGGCCCCCCGCTGTTCTCTCATTTTTTCTAAAATCAAATGCAGTTCTTTCATTTTGTGAAACATGGGAACTAATTCCTGATATTTTTCACAAATTTCCGGATCCTGATCTTCAAGAATCGCATTGACAGCAGTATAAGTCATTCTGGCCGCAGTTTGGATGACACTTGGAAAAATTTCATAGCGCACAACTTTTCCGGCAAGATCAATTTCCATTTCGCAACTCATTGTGAGCCTGGGCACCATAGGATTCAAAGAACAGATTCCATTAGATAAACGCTGAGGCAGCATCGGGATCACTCGATCCGTCAAATAAACACTTGTTCCTCGATCGAAGGCCTCCTGATCTATAGGACTGTTTTCAGTTACATAATAAGAAACATCCGCAATATGGACTCCTAAGAAAAAATGACCATTATCCAATTTTTTTACTGTCACAGCATCATCCAGATCTTTAGCTCCTTCTCCGTCGATCGTCACGATCATTTCATCACGCAAATCTCTGCGAGACTCAAAATCAGAGGAAGAGATCTTATCTGGAATAGCTTCAGCTTGAACAAGCACCTCTTCTGGAAATTCAACCGGGATTCCGTGCTGAACAACAATAGATAAAATATCCATTCCCGGATCATTCTTGTGACCCACAATTTTTATTACGACTCCTTCGAGACTTTCAGGATGGTTGGCATCAGGAAAACGGGTCATAGTCACCATACAGATACTGCCATCCAGCGGTTTTATTCCCTCGGCACCAACAAAAACCTTAAAAGATGAAAGCTTTTTGTCTTTAGGAACCACTACTCCATATAGTTCTGTCCGACTGACCTTTTCTTCAGTAAAAGCCGTGAATTCTCCCACGATTTGAGTGACAGCTCTTTCCAGCACTTCAATGACTTTCCCTTCAGGCCCTCTATCATCCCGCTCCCTTGCCGGTTTCATGATATCCACCTTGACCGTATCGCCATCCAGTGCATAAGCAGTAGATTCCTTGGAGATATAAATATCTTCCTCCTCTTCATCAAAAGTCACAAAACCAAAACCTCGTTCATTCCTGTGAAAGATTCCCTCAACAAACACATCTGAAGAGACTAAACTGATTTTTCCCTTTCGAGTGAACTTAATTAAATTTTCGCGTTCCATTTCCGCGATCAGCTGAACAAATTTTTTAAAATCAAGTACTTGGCTGCTGCCTAAGCCGTGACTGATCTCTTCTGTTGAGTAAGACGATTTTTTCCCTTGTGTTAAAAACTGCAGGATCAAATCTCGTAATTCTTTATTATTTGTCATTCATTCTCCTCATTCCACGACATTTTTTCCAAAAATATCAGTATATCTTGTTCCAACTCTTTATGCACTTTATCAACTGTGATCACATGTCCGCTTTCAGCATACCAGTAAAGCTCAGCAGCAGAATTTTTTAAAGCACTTTGAGTCTTGTAAACCGAATCAGGTTCGATCATCTTGTCTTGGCCTGCCTGGGCTAAAAAAACCGGCTGCCGGATATTTTCAAGATTAGTATAAACTTTTTGTGAGAATTTTTTGATTTGAGTCAGTTGTTCATTTAATAATGGTTCTAATTCTGCTAATTCAGTTTCTATCTCCTGATGATTTTTTCCGCCAAGTTTAAGAACTTTTTCACTGTAAGTCAAAAAACTGGGCAAAATATTTGTTTTTGCCTCGGGAAATATCGGAGAACAAAATGCTCCGCCGCTTAAAACAGCCTCAGAAAAACACTCTAACGCGCGCAGTGCAAAGATTCCCCCCATCGACAGACCAAATACTGCTATAGTAGAGAAAGACTCTTTTTTAAGAAAAGCGATGCTCTTTTCTACATCCGCCCACCAGTCTTCCGGCCCGCTCTTTAAAATATCCCTAGGGTCTAATGTGCCGTGTCCATGAAATAATGGTGCATACACTGTAAAATCATTTTTCTCCAAAAACCTGGCTAACAATCGAACATCATTAGGGGTCCCTGAATATGCATGCAACAATAAAACTGCTTTTTTTCCGCCTTTAAAATAAAGTGGAGCGGGTAATTCTATTTTTGTCTTCATAATCAAACTCCTTAATAATTCCTATTATAGCATAGTCTCATACTCTCAGTTTTAATATTCATTTTAAAAAATCAGGTTTTAAAAGCAAAGAAAAAACCCCTGCAAAAACAGGAGGTTTGAATGGTCATTTTGATGATAAGTAGGCTAAAACAAAAGCAACGATAATAAATGCCGCTCCCAGAACAGCAGTTATTCTCTGCATTACAGCTTCAAAGCCCCGTGCTTTCTGCTTGCCGAACAGCTGGTCTGCACCGCCAGTAAATGCACTCGCTGCACTATTTTGTTTGGTGGGCTGCATCAATACCACAATAATAAGCAAAATAGACAAAACAATCATGACTCCTAAAAAAAAATTATACACGAACTAGAACCTCCCTGCTCGATCACATTTTAATACCTATTATACTTTAGCATACTTAGCTAAAAATTACTACTATTTTTCTTTTCAAACTCCCTGACGACCGATTCAAAACAGAGACTAAAAAGCAGGTGGACAAGACTCTTTCAAGTTTTGTCCACCTGCCGATTTCAGCGTGTTGATCCAACACAGCTAAAACAAAATTTTATCAAATCTGTTTATTTGTTTTTCAAGTTGTAGAAAGATTTCAACCCTTTGTATTCAGCCACTTCGCCTAATTGATCTTCAATACGTAATAATTGGTTGTATTTAGCGATACGATCCGTACGGCTTAATGAACCAGTTTTGATTTGGCCAGCATTGGTTGCAACAGCAATATCAGAAATAGTAGAATCTTCTGTTTCACCGGAACGATGAGAGACAACGGCCGTATAACCTGCTTCTTTAGCCATTTCAATAGCTTCAAAGGTTTCAGTTAAGGTACCGATTTGATTGACTTTGATAAGGATCGAATTAGCAATGCCTTTTTCAATTCCTTCAGCCAATTTTTGCGTGTTCGTTACAAACAAATCATCTCCAACTAACTGAACTTTATCTCCAAGCTCCTCTGTCAATTGTTTGAATCCTTCCCAGTCATTTTCATCCAAACCATCTTCAATGGAAATAATTGGATATTTTTTAACTAGATCTTTGTATAATTGGATCATTTCTGCCGTTGTTTTTTCGCCTTCGCCGGAATCAGCTAAAACGTAAACGCCTTTTTCTTTATCATAGAATTCAGAAGAGGCAGCATCCATAGCCAGAACAACGTCTTTTCCTGGTTTGTAGCCGGCCTTTTCGATCGCTTCGATGATCACTTCAAAACCTTCTTCATTAGAACCAAGGTTTGGCGCAAAACCGCCTTCGTCTCCGACAGATGTGGTCAGACCTTTAGCTTTTAAAATAGAGGCTAAAGCATGAAAAACTTCTGCTCCCATTCTTAAAGCTTCTTTGAATGTAGGAGCGCCGACCGGCATGATCATAAATTCTTGGAAATCGATACTATTATCCGCATGAGAACCGCCATTAATAATGTTCATCATTGGTGTCGGCAAAACTTTTGTATTAAATCCGCCTAAATAATGATATAGAGGAATTTCTAAATAATCTGCGGCTGCCCGAGCAACAGCGATGGAAACACCAAGAATCGCATTCGCACCTAATTTACCTTTATTTGGGGTACCATCTAATTCGATCATTGCCTTGTCGATCGCCATTTGGTCTCTGACATCATAACCAATAACAGCCTCTGCAATAATATTATTTACATTATCAACTGCTTTTGAAACGCCTTTGCCGCCGTAACGAGCTTTGTCGCCGTCTCTCAATTCCACAGCTTCATATTCTCCTGTGGAAGCGCCTGATGGAACCATCCCGCGACCAAAAGCACCGCTTTCAGTATAAACTTCTACTTCGATTGTTGGATTACCACGAGAATCTAAGACTTCGCGAGCATATACATCAGTAATAATTGACATGTTTTTTGTCTCTCCTTTGTTTTTATCATTAAGGAAGAATTTCATTCCTTATTCCATTGTAGTAAATGATTGGAAAAGATGCAATTTATTTTTATAAATTTCCAATCAAATAGATGCTGTTTACTTTACTGCTTCTAATAAAGCCAGGAATGAAGCTGGTTCTAAACTTGCTCCGCCGACTAAAGCCCCATCAATGTTTTCTTGTGCCATATATTCAGCAATATTTTCCGGTTTCACACTGCCGCCATATTGGATCCGTACCTTGTCAGCTACTTGTCCGCCAAATAATTTGGCTACTGTTTGTCGAACCACACCACAAGTATCATCCGCATCTTTTGCTGTAGATGATTTACCAGTTCCAATCGCCCAAATAGGTTCATAAGCAATAACCAGATCAGCCACCTGGTTATCCGTCAGGTCTTTAAGAGCGGCCTCTACTTGACCTGAGATCCAAGAATTCGTTTCCCCGGCTTCTTTTTGCGCCAAAGTTTCGCCACAGCAAATGATTGGAGTCATTCCATTAGCAATGATTGCTTTGGCTTTTTTGTTGACTTCTTCATTTGTTTCATGGAAATATTCGCGACGTTCAGAATGCCCGATGATCACATACTGAACTTTCAAATCAGCCAAGGCCTGTGGAGAAGTTTCTCCAGTAAAAGCGCCGGCATTTTCAAAATAACAATTTTGAGCAGAAATTTGAAGTTCAGTCCCGGCAGCAGCTTCTACAAGTTCTTGCAGGAAAAGCGCAGGAGAACCAATAACTGAATCTACTTTTTCTTGAGATGGGATCTTGGTTTTGACAGCTTCAGCAAAGGCTTTCGCTTCGCCAGCAGTTTTATTCATTTTCCAGTTCCCGGCAATGATTGGTTTTCGCATGTTTTTATTCACTCCTAAATAAATTATTTATCTGAAATAGATTCAACACCTGGTAATTTTTTACCTTCTAAATATTCTAGAGAGGCTCCTCCGCCAGTAGAGATATGTGTAAATTTATCAGCAAAACCTAATTGGATCGCAGCAGCAGCAGAATCTCCTCCGCCGATAATAGTCGTTGCGTCCTTTAGATTTGCGATGGCTTCACAAACACCGATCGTTCCTTTAGCAAAATTACTCATTTCAAAAACACCCATTGGACCATTCCATA
>JAATEZ010000170.1 GCA_015655485.1 Lactobacillales bacterium
GAGGATATTGCTCATTATGAAAAGACAATCAATTATGAAGTGGTATGTGATCTTTCAGAACGGATTCCGCGAATTTATAAAAAATAACAGTAAACATTTTGTTCATGAACATGAATGTACTAAGGAATACATAAAAAATGAGCTATTTTCCGATGGGAGAGGGATGGAATGATTAAACGCGGGGATGTCTATTTTGCAGATCTATCACCAGTTATTGGTTCTGAGCAAGGTGGAACTAGGCCGGTATTGGTTATTCAAAATAATTTGGGTAACCATTTTAGTCCGACGATCATTGTTGCTGCGATAACGGCGAAAATGATAAAGTCTGAATTGCCTACACATGTCAGCATCCATGCTGATCAAACAGGGATCGAACGAGATTCAGTTATTTTATTAGAACAGCTGCGAACGATCGACAAATCCAGGCTGAAGGAAAAAGTGTGCCATTTGGATCAGGAAATCATGGAAAAGGTAGATATGGCGATAGGGATCAGTGTAGGGCTCGTTACGACAGATACTCAAAAGAAAAAAAGGAAAAATTTGAAAAGCAATTCCAAAACTATGATTCTGTCTGAAAATTCGAATAACTCCAAGAACGTTGATGAGAAGGTGTTGTGATCATTTTCAGCTGATGCTAATAAGAAAGTGTCTATAAAGGATGCTGATCAAAGTAAGGCAGCATAAATCGGTATTTTTTTGGCAATTATGTTCACATAATTTTTATTTGTTCATTTTTATAATTTTTTTTTACATAGTACCTTAGCGAATTGCCGGGTCAAGAGTGTTCAGCTTCATGCGATACACCAGAATTATTTTCAAAGCGGCGGTTTTTGAACCAACAGTCAAGGAGGCTGATCCAATTAATGGACCAGCCTCCTTGACTGTGAAGTGGGATTGATTTGTTGAGTGGTATCGGCTCAAAGGCAAAATTAAACTTTGGGTTGATCAATTTTTGATCTGCTGAGCTCAAAATGATTTTTCTCCAATCTCTTTGAAAATTTCATTCCCGGCGATCAGCGGGCATTGGCGACGGGATTGTCTTTGTTCAATGGATCTGCAAGAAAGGAAGAGGCGAGAAGGTTATCCAGACGTTCTTTTGAAATATTTTCAGTTTCGGCTAAAATTTGTCTCACAGGAACATTTGAATGTAAAGCTTTTTTCACAATAGCGGCGGCTTTTTGATACCCGGTGTAAGGAGCGATGGCTGTGGCGATAGCCATGCTGTTTTCAACGTCTTGCTGACATTTGTCCTGATGGACTAAGATTCCGGCGATGCAATGATTTGTTAAGGTATGAACGGCTCCTTCCAGCATTTCTATTGAAGCGAATAAATCATAAAAGAGGACAGGTTCAAATGCATTCAACTCTAATTGCCCGGCTTCTGCTGCTAACGTGATCGTTACATCATTTCCAATAACGTGATAAGCTACTTGAGAAACAACCTCTGGAATAACCGGGTTGATTTTTCCGGGCATGATAGAGGAACCGGCTTGTCTAGCGGGAAGGCTAAGATCTGCAATGCCTGTTTTAGGTCCGCTGGATAGTAAACGCAAATCATTAGAAATTTTTGACAAATCAATAGCGATCCCTTTCAAAACACCGGAAATCGCGACAAATGAATCTAAATTTTGTGTGGCGTCCACTAAATCATCTGCTTGGACCAGCTTTGAACCAAAACACAAAGACCACTCAGCCGCGATCTTTGTCACAAACCCTTTAGTCGCGTTGATGGAAGTTCCAATGGCCGTTCCGCCTAAATTAATGATTCGTAATTCTTCGATGCAGCTTTCTAATCTTTTCATATCACGATGGATCACTTGCTGATAAGCGCGAAAACTGCGGCCATAAGTTAAAGGAACTGCGTCTTGTAATTGAGTTCGTCCCATTTTTATATAATCTTGAAACTCTAAAGATTTTTGAAAAAAAGTCTCATCTAATTGTTGCAATTCTTTTAACAGTCGCGGAATCAAATCCAGCAAAGTCATTTTACCGGCTGTTGGAAAGACATCATTCGTTGACTGACACTTATTTACGTCGTCGTTTGGATGAATAAGCTGGTAATTTCCTTTACGACCGCCTAGGATCATAATAGCTCTGTTAGCGATGACTTCATTAACATTCATGTTGGCTGAAGTTCCTGCTCCTCCTTGAATCGCATCGACGATAAATTCATCTTTCCATTTTCCGGCACTTATTTCATCACAGGCTTGACAAATGGCCTTCATTTTCGTTGTGGACAAATCATCATTCTTCCAATTTGTGATGGCCGCTGCTTTTTTTATCAGTGCTAAATTTTTGATCAATTGTGGATGCAATTTTTCTTGAGTGATATGGAAGTTTTCGGCTGCCCGCATGGAATGAATCCCATAGAGAGCATTTTCTGGAATAGGCAGGGTTCCTAATGAATCTGTTTCAATACGCATGGACATATTTGAATCTCCTTTATAATTTTTATTTATGTTTATGTGTAATAAGTTATCACATAGAACGTACTTAAAGAATAGTTTTTTGATGAATATGAACAATAAGTTTAAATTAGTGATTCTAACTAAATTTAAAATGGTTAAAAAAGAAAAAACTTTTGAATATTAAGGTAAAAATTTTTGGAACTGCATTCTCGCTCTAAAATTATGTTATAATATCTAACAAATTGGAAGGGGCCGATAAAATGGATGAGATGGATAAAAAAATCATTAATTTATTACAGAAAAATGCAAGACTCTCATTAAAAAAAATTGCGGAAGCCTGCTATATTACACCTCCTGCGGTTTCAGCAAGGATTCAACAGCTGGAGAGCTGCGGCATCATTGAATCCTATAATGCGAAAGTTTGCTATAAAAAATTGGATTTTCATATCAAAGCATTTATCAATGTTGAAGTAAAGCCATATCAAAAAAAAGAATTTTATCCATTTATTGAAAAAATACC
>JAATEZ010000358.1 GCA_015655485.1 Lactobacillales bacterium
GGATTATTTACATTTATGTCTACGTTGGACAGCAGTATTGTCAATATTGCCTTGCCGACGATTTCAAAAGAATTGCAAACACCGATGAATCAGGCGACTTGGATGGTTTCCATATATTTAATGGTTGTTTGTGCCTGTCTTTTGCTTTTTGGAAAAGTAGGGGACAGTTTTGGAAAAATCAAGGTTTTTAAAATAGGAACATTTATCTTTATATTGGGTTCCTTTTTGTGCGGGATCCCTCATTCTTTAGAATTCTTGCTGTTTGCCAGAATTATTCAAGCAATTGGAGCAAGTATGACAATGGCAACAAACACTGGGATTATTACTGAGGTTTTTCCGCTTCATGAGCGCGGCAGAGCTCTGGGGCTGATTGGTTCCTTTGTGTCGATGGGAGCTACTGCCGGACCCGGGATCGGCGGGTTGATTTTGTCAAGTTTTTCATGGTCCTATATTTTTTGGATCAATGTTCCTGTTGGAATTTTCACGATTATATTAGGTTCATTTTTCTTGCCTAAAGATGTCTTGAAATCAAATAAAAAAATCGATTTAACTGGATTTTTGAGCTTCGCTTTTTTTATTTTAACTTTGTTTGGCGGTATTTTTATTGGACAGGAAATCGGTTTTACTAAACCGCTAAGTTTAATTCTTTACCTATTTGCGTTAATCAGTTTAGGTTTTTTTATTTTTTTGGAGAATAGAAATGAGAATCCTTTGGTTAATTTCAAATTATTTGCAAATAAAATGTTTACAGTAAGCTTGGTCACTGCTGTGATGATTTTTGCTACAAATTTTTTCAGTAATGTGATCATTCCTTATTATTTGCAGGATGCTAAGGGATATTCAGCTAGTTTTTCAGGCTTACTAATGATGGTTTTTCCTGGGATGATGATGCTTGGTGCGCCTTTTAGCGGAGCTTTAGCAGATCGCTTCGGACCAGATCGTCTGACGTTATACGGGTTGGTAGTTCTAACCGTCAGTCAACTTTTTTATGTTTTTTTAAATTTAGAAAGTTCGTTGTTATATTTTGTGTTTCTTACCGCTTGCATGGGTTTAGGAAACGCGTTATTTCAAGCACCGAATAATACCATCATCATGAGTTCTGTTGAGAAAAAAGATTTGGGTGTTGCCGGCAGTTTGAATTCATTGTCCCGGAATTTTGGGATGGTTGTCGGGATCGCTTTGTCAACCACTATTTTATATCAATCAATGAGTTTTAAAATGGGGGAAAAAGTAACGACGTATCTAAGTGACCGGCCGGATGTTTTTATCTTTGGTATGAATATTGCCTTTTTAATTGCTTTTTTGATGGGATCACTGGCGACTATTTTGACTGGCCTCCGTTTGATCAAGAAAAAAAATAAATAAACAGGAGTTCGACATAATTTTTTTATTCTAAAGATGTCTCAATAGTTTGCCGCAGAGAAATAGTCTGTTGTTTTTAGATCTAAAATAAGCAGAAATCTTGTTGACCACTAAAAAATACGAAGAAAATTGTCCAATGATAATATAGGAGGTATCCTAGTGTGAAGATTTTTCCTATGTATAAATAATAATTGATGATATATAATAATGTAAGGGGCAGCACAAGGAGTTGCAGAAATATTATTATAAACAGTTCATTCAGCTTTTCAGTGTCCAGCTGAATTGGGTTAGCTCAGTCGGAAAATAGATAAAGTTCGTATGAATCAAACAGCGATTCATGCTTGCTTTCCTAATTTTCTCCTGAGCCAAGTGAACCCCATTCAGCTTTTCAGTTTCCAGCTTCATGAACCAGCTTGCCGCGGCAAAAAGACAAATTTGAACAAAGATCCAAACCATCTTTGTTCAGATTTCCTATTTTGCTTGCAAGTTTAAAATAGTTCATTCAGCTTTTCTTGGATTGGACGGAGGGATCAAAATGTCCTATGAGCATGAATTATTTAATTTAGAAAAAGAGTATCCAGTGTTTTTTATTATTCATGACGAAGATGAACATACTTCCAGTGTCATGCGGCATTGGCATCAGGAATTAGAGTTCAACTATACGGCTCATGGTTCGGTAAAAGATTTTTTTATAGCGGGTGAACACTATAATACTGATTCTGGCGACATTTTATTAATTAATTCTTATGATATTCATGGAGTACAAAACATAAATGATGGAACACAACATGATGAAGTGTTATCAATTATTGTTCCGCTAACATTTATTGATCGATACTGTCCAGTGATCAATGACTTTAGGTTCGATATCAATCAAATAGACAAATTTGATCAACAGCAAAAAGAAGGCTATTGTCATTTGCAGCGATTGATGGAAAATTTGCTTAGTTTGGCCAAGCGGCCGTTTACTGAGTTGAATAATTTGAAAGTTGTGACCGCGATGATGGAGGTCATGCTGTTATTGCTTGAATATTTCATTGAGAAAAAAGTTGAAAAACATAAAGGACCCGAAATAGAAAGATTAAAAAAAGTCATCCTTTATATTCAAGATCATTACCATCAACAATTGACTCTGGAAGAAATCGCTTCTGAAGTATACGTTTCTGCCGGTTATTTATCGCGCTATTTCAAGCAAATGATGGGACTGACACTCTATCAGTATATTGAAACTATTAGATGTATGCATGCTGTGGAAGAATTGCAGCGTGGAGTTGAAACAATTGAAATTGTTGCTTTAAACAATGGTTTTACTGATGCCAAGTCACTAAATAGAGTGTTAAAAAAGTTGTATGGAAAAACCGCTAAATGGTTTAAATAGGTCAGGATTTGCCCTAAATATAAAATGAATGTCACTGGAAATGAGACCGATTTCATTTTATTATATAAATGAGGAAGCGCTCACTCATTTTATAGATGGAGGTCTTGTTATGGATAAAAATAAATTTTTATTTAAAGCATCGATTTTATCAATTTCTTTACTTTGTATGGCCGCACCGGCTGTTGCTGCAACTGTTCCAAACATTTCAGAATCACTGAATTCGGTTTCACAAGCATCTATTGAAATGTTGATGTCTGTTCCTAATTTTGGAATTTTGATTTGTGTCATGCTGGCACCCTTTATTACCAGAGGATTAGGAAATAAACCGACAGTTATGCTTGGCTTGATTTTGGTTTTATTATCTGGATTGGTACCTGTTTTTACAGAAAACTATCCAATTTTATTGATTTCGCGCTTCATACTTGGATGTGGGGTCGGCTTATTCAACTCGTTAGCTTACTCATTGATCAGTATTTATTATACAGGCGAAGAACGCAATAAATTATTAGGTTATCAAGCGGCCGTTTCTGCTTTTGCGAGTACATTCCTAACTTTGGCGGTAGGTTTTCTATTAGGTTATGGCTGGCATGTCAGTTACTATGTTTATTTGATTGCTTTAGTTCCAATTGTACTTTTTGGTTTGATCGTTCCTAATAAAGAAGGAACAAGCGAAGAAGATCAAATAAAATCGGCCGAAAAAGTGATCATTCACAAGAGGGTAGTGATTTATGCAGTTTATGTGTTTTTCATTTTTGTTTCATATATGTTGATCGTTTATAAATTGGCTTCGCTGTTTGTTGAAAAAGGTTATGGTACGGCCTCACAAGCAAGTGTAGTATTAGCTTTAGCAGGAGTCTGTGGTTTCTTTAGTAGTCTGGCATTCGGCAAAATAAAAAGTATATTTAAAAAATATACAGTTCCAGTTGCAGTTGGGTTGTCCGGGCTGATGATCATGGGTATTGGTTATTCAAACAGTGTGGCACTTTCAACTGTGTTTGTAGCCGTTGCGGGAATTTGTTCCGGGTTATTTAATCCATCCATTTTCAGTGAAGCAGCTGCGGTGAGCAATAAGGCTTCGCAGACGGCCGCCTCTACCTGTTTATTAGTTGGAATCAATTTAGGCTGCTTTATAAATCCAACACTGTTCGCCTCTATTGGAAAGATGGCTAATAATACTTCTCTACAATTCGCAATGACAGCCGGTGGAGCGATTCTTGTGATTTGTGCGGCTATTAATTTTTTGACGGCCGCGAAGGGGCTTAAAACTAATCAAAAATTGAAGGGTGGAATTTAATCATGTTAAAAAATCCATTTGATTCATATCTCGTTGATCCAGATCATTCTGGCAGGCTCGATCCGCGTTCATTGGAAGAGTTGACTGTGAGTCATGGCGATAGTCAAGATGCGCCCGGTATTGTTAAAATGCGTGACAGTATGGGTTGGCCGGCAGTGGATATCACTACTCACGAGCTGGTTATTGAAGATAAAATTATAAAAGGACATATCCCGACCCGCTTTTATCGCAAAAAAGAATTAGTCGGAAAATGTTTGCCAATTTTAGTTTATATCCATGGCGGCGGTTTTTTCGGAGGATCGATCGCTAATGTAGAACAGATTTGTCGGGCTTTTGCCGATAAAGCGGATTTGGCAGTGGTATCTGTCGGTTATCGTTTAGCTCCTGAAGCCCCATTTCCAGCTGGCTTGTTAGATTGTTATAATGTGATAGCTTCTCTTGCGACGGAGTCGGAAATTTATCAGATTGATCCTTCCCAAATTTTTGTCTCAGGTGATTCTGCCGGCGGCAACTTCACTTTGACTGTGGGTTTTTTGGACCGTGCCGTTTTTGGTACAAATTATATTGCCAAACTTTTGGCCTATTATCCGGCAACAACTTGTCATACGAATGGGGAAGGTGAATTATGGGATTCAACTCGGATCTATGTGAAGGACTCTAAAGAACGGGAAATTGTTTCTGCCTATATTAAGGGCTTTAGCTCACAAGACATTTCAGTGGATGAATGGTATGCCGGAAAGGTAAATAAAGAAAATCCTTTGATTTCACCTTTAGATGCAAGGGATGAAATGCTTCGATCTTTACCGCCGATACAGGTGATTTTAGGCGAGTTTGATCCGTTGCGGCTGCAGGTAGAGGCGTTATTAAAACGTTTTGATTCATTGGATATTTCTTATGAATACAAAATTTACAATGGGATGGTCCATGCTTTTATGGATAAAATCGGCGACTATGCCCAGGCGGAACAAGGTGTGAAGGATGGGCTCGAATTTTTAATGAGTCCGGTTTAATATTTTAATTGATGGACAAGTTTTTTTCGGCTTATTTTTGTTGGAACAAGCAATTTATGGAACGCTTTTTTCCGTTGGCAAATTGGATGGGATCAGACTCCAAGCGGGGCAGATCCCATCCATCTATTTATTAAAAGAAGGAGTACATAAAAATGGAAAACCAATATTTAGTTTTTGATATCGGAGGAACAAATATCAAATATTCACTGATGGACCATAGCGGGAAAATTGTGGAAGAATCGCGGCTGCCGACTCCAAACAAAAATAAACAACTTTTTTTTGAAGTGGTCCATAAAAAAATCGGCCAATTTCGCGAACAAATAAAAGGCCTTGCTTTTAGCGTTCCCGGAAAGGTAGATTTAAACAATACTGTATATTTTGGCGGTTCCTTACCTTTTTTGCATGGAATTCGTTTCAATGATGAATTTGCCGAATACGGCTTGCCAGTAGCTGTCGAAAATGATGGGAAAGCTGCGGCTCTGGCAGAGCTTTGGTTAGGAAATTTGCGGGGGATTTCAAATGGAGCTGCAATCATTCTCGGCACAGGAGTCGGCGGCGGGATCGTATTGCATGGGGAATTGATAAAAGGAACTCATTTTCAGGCTGGAGAATTAAGTTTTATGTTTACAGATAAGAAAGCAGCCGGGTTAAAAGGAGTTGCCGGATTTAATGCTTCGGCGGTAGCGATGATAAAAAAAATTGCCAAAACTCTAGCCTTGCCGGATCTGACGGACGGTGCCGCCGTTTTTGAAGCAATCAATAGCGGCGACCGCCAGGCAAAAATGATTTTTGAAGAATTCTGTCTGAATGCGGCTTACGTCATTTATAATATCCAGTCAGTCATTGATTTAGAGCGTTTTGTGATTGGCGGCGGAATAAGCAAACAAAAAATCGTCATCGAAACGATCGTTCAGCAATATAAAAAGCTGCTGGCTAGTCATTCGCTACTTGAGAATTCAATAACGCCGCCGCAAATACTTCCTTGCTGCTTTAGCAGCGAGGCCAATATGTACGGCGCTTTATATACTCTTTTTTTGCAAAAGGATCTTATGCATGACGGACCATTGATTTAGTGCAGCGACAAGTTATTCAAATTGAGCATGATACAGTTGTGCATAGAACTGATTTTTGTCCAGAAGCTCCTGATGCCGGCCTTGTTCGACAATATTTCCATCTTTCACAACAAGAATCAGGTCGGCGTTTTGGATCGTAGACAAACGATGAGCGATGACAAAGCAGGTCTTATTCAACATTAATTTCCGCATCGCACCTTGGATCTGCAGCTCTGTTTTGGTATCTACATTTGAAGTGGCTTCATCTAAAATCAGCATGTTGGCATTTTGCAGCATAGCTCGAGCGATGGTCAAAAGTTGTTTTTGTCCCTTTGAGATCGATATTCCGTCTTCTGTCAAAATCGTTTCATATTGGTCAGGCAGTTTCATGATCATCTCGTGGATCGAGGCGGCTTTGGCTGCGGTGATGACACTCTCTTTAGTGGCTTTTTCGCTCCCATAAGCAATATTTTCGTAAACAGTTCCATTAAACAGCCA
>JAATEZ010000265.1 GCA_015655485.1 Lactobacillales bacterium
AGATTATAAAAACAGCATTTTATTAACAGCATAGACCCCCAATCCAATTAACGAAAACACTTTAGAAAAAAAAGTAGCGAGCCCCGCACCTGATGTTCCCATATGAAAAGAAACTACAAAGAGTAAACACAATACAAGATTTACGAGACAGGAAGCAAGCAAAAAATATCACGGTGTTTTTGAATCCCCGAATGAGCGTAAAAGAAATGTAAATGCATTGTACATTATAAGCAAAAATATTACCTATTACTTTTAACAAAAATCACTTGGTTTCCTCGTATGATTTCTAAAATTGCCGATCGTTCCCATAACGCCCCAGACTAATCTAGCTCATTTCTCCCTTTAATAGTTGAAATTGCGCCGACTCACGCCATTTTCCAACTTCTGACTAAATATTTTGGTGCAATTCTTTTGTTCATTGTGTTTTATTGGTATAATAGCTAATAAAAGTAAATAAAGAGGTGTGTTTATGCAGTCTGCTGTGATTATGAAAATCATTTCATTACAATCATCTTTTACCACAAGCGAATATGAGATTAGTCAATTTGTCATCAATAATCCAGACGCTGTGATTACCAATACAATTACTGCTCTTGCTAAAAAAATCAACACATCTGAAGCAAGTATTAATCGATTCTGTAAGAAAGTTGGTTATAAAGGATTTAATAGTTTTAAAATAGCACTTGCTCAAAGTAATGTACAGATGGATCAGATTAGCAATGAACAACCCATTGACGAAACCAATTTATTAGAATATACAGCACAAGATTACAAAAAAATGATTATGAACACCTGTGCCATGCTCGATGAAAAGACCATCAATGACGCGGCATCCATGATTATCCTTTCGCGGAAAATCTTCATTCTTTCAATCTATACTACATCTTTTGTGGCGGCAGAATTTGCTTTTAAACTGCGACAACTAGGTCTTGACGTGACCAATTTAAAAGAACCCTTGGAAGTTCAGCTTTTTCTTGAAAACATGAATAGTGACTCCTTACTTATTACGTTGGTTCCTTCTATTATTAGTAAAGATATCATTCCGCTGCTCACAAACGCAAAAAAGAAAAATGTGAATGTCCTCTTAATCTCTGGAAATGATAGTCCGAAGATAAACGATTTAGTAGATGTAAAAATTATTACACCCGATCATATAATGGCTAGTAATCCTTTAGTATTAACAAATTCTTTAATGCAAAATTTTGTGATCGACACGATCTATGCCACCTTATTAAGAGAAAATCGGAGTTTAAGACAAAAAAAATTAAGTAGTGATACCATCATCGATTCCTTTCAATCAGCCGATTCCTCTATCTATGACTGGTAAAAAAAACAGGACGAAGCGCAGCCGGCTTCCCCCTGTTTTTTTTATTCACACCTATCTCCTCTTTACAACCTCATCTCCTCTTGATACAGTGGAAAAATAGTTAGAAACTCTTGATATTCAGCTTCTAGTTCACTATCCGTCATTTGCTTCGTCTTTAAAAGATACGTGTAATCGTAAAAATTTGCCAATACCTCTAGTCCGAGAAATCGCTTTGTAAAAGAATTAGCCGCGATCTCACTTGTCCGTTGAATGCACGCGTTTCTTTTCCAACGCATTAATTGAAATGTTTCAACAGGTTCCAATTTTTCTGGAATAAGTTGACCTTTTCCAAATTCAAGATAATGGAAAAATTCATGAACAAGTAACATTTCCTGCATCCGATCAAAAGAGAGACCATTGGCGCGAGCAAGTTCATCAATTGATTTTTTATATAGCTTTATTTGGCCTTGCCCCTTCTTATCGTATTCAAATTGCGCACGAAACGTCACTTTAAAAAAAGCGCCATCTTCATCCAACATTTCCACAAAAATTCCCTGTTCCGCTATCAGTTTGTCTATAGATTTCCCTACAAATTCATCGCCCATCTTCTTGCCTAAACTCAACGATTCCTTCACATAGTAAGGTATTTTTTGGATTGGTATCTTTTGGAAAAGAAGATCTTGCTTTACTTCGAGATACCCTAGAAATTCATCTGAAAAATCTTTCACTTTTTCCACCTCTATTTGTATGCGACTGCAATAATTTCGTCTTCTGCTTGTAAGCTTTCTATTTCCACTTCCATAATAGATACTAGCTGTTCCAAGGTTTGCATTCCTGTTAAATCTAACATTTTTTCTTTGTAAAACAAGAAAACTTTTGGTATTGTTGCATTTGCATCAGAATAGAGGGTATGTTCATCCACAAACGGTAAAAACTCTTCTTCACACTTGTTTTTCAGGAATAGTACGTAGCTGGCGTTCCTTTGCTTAAACCTGACAACCCCTTCTCGATCAATAACACAGCAATGATTTTGTTTGGTTTTAAATAGAAATCTTTTCTTCACCGTGGCAGCATTCATTAAATTCCATCTGCCGGTCGTAAATTCTCTTCTAATTGTTTTACTTTCTTGACCTAGCGCATCTGAGGCAATTTTAATTAATTCTTCTTGTGTCATCTCTTTTGCACCCAAATTTTTCTGTCGTAGCTCAGTTGCACCTGTCGCAACTGCACGAACAATATTTCGTTGCGAGTCTATCTCAATATTGACCTCTACAGTTTCCTCATTTGCACCTGCGTAGATAATTTTTTCAATTACATCTGCCCGAATTTGTTTAATATCTTTTTCAGTTGGATTAGAAATAGAGCGCTCGATCTGTTCACGGACCATCGCTAAGGCAACCCCAATAGTTGAAATATAAGGAGCATTCTTGGCTAACTTCCATTTAAAATCAAAATGTTCCGCAAGAGCAGGCACCACAATTGCGCCACTTCCACCGCCACCAATTAAGGTGACAAAGCTTCGATCGATCTCGTATTCAGCAACTAGTTCATTGATCACATTTGTTAATTTCGCGATTGCCAAATCCATCACTTCTTTTGCCGCTTCCTGCGGCGTAATTCCCAGATGATCTCCTAAAGCTTGCCAAGCAAGTAAATTGCTTGCTGCATTTCCCTGCGCGTAATCGTGCTCTGGAACATATCCGAGTAAATTAGCGGCCCCAGCCAACGTGTAAGAATACGTCTTTCCGCTTCTTCCTGTAACGACTGCATATTCATTGGGATCACCTACTTTTGGTGAAACAAACGCAACAATAGGTTGTTCAAGAT
>JAATEZ010000355.1 GCA_015655485.1 Lactobacillales bacterium
GCCTTGCTCAAAATGCAATTAATAATGCTCCCGATAATTTTGTGCCAGATGCGGTGCCGGGCGATGTCGTGGATGATTTGCCGTTTTAAGTGTGTTCGGCTGCTGAACGTATAATTACAGGTGCAAATCCAGTTGTAATATTGCCAAAAGATGGCACAATTGTTTATCTGTGTTTAGGGCGTAGCTCATGCATTTCCTTTTTATTAAGATTCCAATTCTCTAATCATCCAAATAATTACATTTGCCAAAAATGAAGAACTCTATGTCTGAATTAATGAAACACTTGAATGAATCTGTAAAATACATCCAATCAGTTTGTGAGGCGCAGCCCAAAGTTGGAATTGTTTTAGGCAGCGGCTTAGGCAATCTTGCGACACAAATTGAGGTAGAAAAGACAATTGATTATAAAGATGTGCCGCATTTTCCCATAAGCACGGTTGATGGGCATTTTGGTAAATTGGTTTTCGGAAAGCTTAATGGCGTAGCAGTTTTTGCAATGTCCGGACGTTTTCATTTTTACGAAGGATATTCGCCCGCACAGGTTTCTTATCCGATTCGCGTGATGAAGTTACTAGGCATTGAAACATTACTTTTATCCAATGCAGCTGGTGCTGTAAATCCCGATTATAAAGTGGGTGATTTGATGATTATCAACGACCATATCAGCTTTTTTATGCCAAATCCTTTGGTTGGCAGCAATGAATCTTTGTTGGGTGTCAGATTTCCCGATATGAGTGAGCCATATGACAAAAAAATAATTGAGGCTGCGAAAAAAATAGGAGCGAATTTTCAAATAGACTTAAAAGAAGGTGTTTATACAGGCGTTACGGGACCGACGTTTGAAACACATGCTGAATACAAGCTTATCAAAGCTGTCGGCGGTGATGTTGTAGGCATGAGTACCGTACAGGAAGTGATCGTTGCTATTCATGCAGGCATGAAAGTTTTTGCCGTAAGTGTCGTAACCGATTTAGGCATTCGTGAAGATAATAATATTATAACACATGAAGAAGTCTTACAGGCGGCCAATGCTGCTGAACCTAAACTGACCAAGTTGTTGAAAGAGTTGGTTGTAGAATTGGTGCATTAAATTTAGTTCCGGAGGATTGATCCTGATTTGCCGCGTGCTACCCATGGGGATCTGTCAAACTCTTTTTTTTATGATTTAAGGTGTATGAAATAGCTTAATATGCAACTTCTGGTAGTTACGTATATTTTTTATGTCGAAAATGTTTATCATTTTCGACATTTTTTTTAATTCATATTGAACTTCAAGCAAAAGATAATACCTATAGTGAAATAACCATGCAGGTGAAATTCTAAATGTATCATATTTGTTACTGCAGGAATCATTATTGAAAACGGTATTATCGTTAAATCGCTTAAATATCTTCTAGTTATATAATGAGTTTAGAATTACTTTAAACGGCATACGGTTGTTAAAAAATAATAATATGGTAATATGAAAAAAATCATGTTAATTTTACGCAAGTATAATTTGTTAAAGTCAATTCCTTATGTCTTCTTATTCCATATACGATGATTCTAAGTTGATAATGTTATTGAAGGGCAATGACGGGGCAGCCTATACGACGCTTTTTGATCGTTACCAGCCCTTGCTATATATCTATGCTTGCAAGATCACTAAGCAAGAGGATGAGGCGGCTGATATTGTACAAGAAGTATTCCTGAATTTATGGGAAAAAAGAGCAGACACTCATTTTACAGGCCCGGTATTAAGCTATTTATACCAGGCTGTCCGGTTCAGATTCTTCAATCTTCTTGATAAAAGAAAAGTACGACAGGACTATGCGCTATCTATGAAAAAATTTATGGATGAAGGTCAACCTGTCACCGATCATGATGTGCGAGAAAGAGAAATGATGATGATCCTTGAAAAACAGATAGAACTGCTGCCTCCCAAGTTAAAGCAGGTATATCAATTGAGCCGCCGGGAAAATATGAGCAATGCTCAAATCGCCAATCATTTGGGGGTCTCTGAAAAAACGATCAATAACCAGCTAAGCATTGCTGTCAAGCAACTTAAAACCAAAATGGGGCTTACACACACTGGAATATTATTCATTGGAACTGAATTACTTAATGAGATCTTAAAGAAAATTTAAAGAAAACGAAGTTTTCTTCGGGAAAAGTTGCTCCTTCAACTTACATTATTGTATAGTCCAAATGTTGCAATAGAAATGGAAGAAGGCAAATTACCCGAAGATTTGATTAAACGTTACCTGGATGGTTCCGCCACTCCCAAAGAGAAGGCTTTGATAGAGGCATGGCACCTGCAGGATTTTCGTGAAAGTGATTTTGTATCGTCTAGTCAAAATATTCTAAAAACGCATGAAAAAGAATATAATTTTCGAGTTAAAAAGTGCAAAACTGAATGCAAAATAATATCCACAATTATGCCTTTCAAACAAAAATACCCTACAAATTTTTTCCCTTCGCGTTGCTCCCAGTGTTGTATACTCCAATATTATATTCCAAGACGAACTGGTGCGCGAAAAGC
>JAATEZ010000258.1 GCA_015655485.1 Lactobacillales bacterium
ATTGAGCCACCGGCTGCCGTTTTCCCGCGTCGTGCAGGTGGCTTTTGAATTAATCTATAATCATCATAGTCAGCAAGTCGGACTTGTTTTGGCGGTCTTCTGCTGGTGTCACTGCTGCTGATTTTTGCGGCACTGGTGCTTGCTCTGTTTTTAAGTAATCATACGCAGAACACGACTATGATTGCCGTGATCGGGCCGGCTCCCTCTGACCGTCAAAATGCGAATCTGAAAATAATCAGATTGACAGCTAAGCCGGCAAAATCTCAGCTGGCTTTGGATAACTATGCTGCGGTGGTTGATTTCACCGCTGGAGCTCCGCGGATTACGACGCTGAAAAATACAGACTTCAAAAATCAACTGGCCGCCGTCTTAGCTGGAAAATCAGCACATGTAGCAAAGTCGGCTGTGCAAAAGAGTAAGGCGCAGCAAATCATCGGCTTTATTCTGATGTTTTTGTTGATGGCGGGTGTAACGAATGCATTTATCTATACGGAAGATAAGGAAAAGCATCTGATGGAACGTATAATCGGCAGTAGTGTCTCTCAAGGGAAATTATTTTTATCCTATGTTCTTTTTTTAATGACCCTGCTTTTTGTCCCGGTCTGGCTAATTTTTATTGTGCTGAATAAATTCTTCCGTGTCGACTTAGGCTTGTCCTTAGGATATTATGCGGTACTTTTGGGGATAATCTGTCTGATAGGAGTCAGCTTTGCGCTGTGCAATGCCGCCTTTTTTAAGGATGGAGATCAGGCGAGCATGATCGGGTCCATGATTTTAGTCATTACATCGCTAGTTTCCGGCAGTTTCTTTTCTTTGAGTACCGGGCATCCTATGTGGTCGACCCTGACAAATTGGCTGCCGCAAAAACAAATCCTGACCCTGACCGAGCGGTTGAGTCTGGGGCAATCTGATCAAAAAAGCTGGCTGATTTTCGGCTATCTGCTGCTTGTAAGTGTTTTGCTGTTGATGATTGCGGTCGGCAAAAATCGGCAAACCTATTTGCAGTAGAGAAATACTGTTATAATGTAAGAAAAATTACGGAGAGGATATTTCATGAGCAGTCTAACGAATATCCGGATGCTTCCGCCAAAATTGAAAAAGAAACGGATTCAGCGAGTACCATTAACCGCAAAAATTCAGCAGGGATTTACGAAAAAGGTCACAGTTCTGGAGGCTGGTGCGGGTCATGGTAAAACCATGGTTCTGCGGCAGGCGCTAGAGCAGCTGCAATGCATTGTTTTCATTATTAAACCATCTTTTTTTGATCCCCTGACACCTGACACGCCAGGCAACTGTCAGCCTGCTCAGCAGTACGCAACTCTTTCAACTATCATTCCAGGTGGAAGTCGCATGATACAGATTACAGAGCTTTACCTCGAGACCTTAGATATTTTACGGGGAAAAAGGCAGTTGCCGCCGATCTTTTCAGAACTAAAGGATTGGCTGTACAAAGAGTATCACGTCACCGCTTATAATTTTACCTTTGAAAAAATGCCTGTAAGTCATCCAACTTATCAAAACCGGCTGTATATTCTACTCTCCTCTGGCAGCGACTACCGTGCGATGTTTGACGGCCTCAATTACGGCCAGGATAAACAAGTTGCAATCACCGCCAAGCTGGCAGAGCTTGCCGGAAAGGTTTCTGACCCGGCTGCTCCACAATATGCAGAAGCCTTTGTTGCCTACTGTAATTTCTTCGAAGAGCTGGCGAGCGTCTCTATCAGAAACGCCTATAATCTGATTGAAAAAAAATTGACCAGAAAGTATAGCCGTCATTCCGTCTGGAAGATTATGCCATTTTTTTCCTCAGTCGCGGTCTTTTTCATGAGTGAAGCAGATCTGCAGACCAATCAGCAAAATAGCATTGCCAGGCAAATAAAAGCTGATTTCTACCGGGCACTGCATCAGCTTGATGAATTCAAGGTCTTTTCTTACGAGAGCTTGAACATCACCTATGACAGCAAAGAAAATCTCGACCAGAATTATCAGGGAAATCTGTACTATTACTTTAAATAACCGTGATGACTAGCGCCGGCAGCATGATTTTCATTATTCTCCGGCTCATTTGCTTTTCAGATGCATAAGTGATAAAGTTTTCAGTAAGAATAAAATGGTTGGGCGTAAGCTTTCAAGGCAGTTTCTTTCAGGGGCGGGAAGAAAAATTGCGGGCTTATGCCCTTTTTGAGAAGGTTTTTTAGTGGAGTTTGTCGGCACATTATATCCTGCATTCCCGGGACACCACACTATGAAGTATGAAAAGCACTGATTTAATGGCTTTCTTTAAAAAGCCGGCATAGGTGTGTAATAATACATCACTATACTGATTTTTTGATTAAAGTCTTATATATCAACCGCTTCAACAATCTATAGTGATGTAATCCGGGAATCCAAGTTATATCTGATTTTATTTTCTACGACAGTTGCAGCCCACATTATGCGGAAATTCATGATCCCAGCGGTTATTGGTCAGTTATTTATTGGTATTCTGTTGGGAAAGGGTGTTTTTAATTTAGTTGCAACAACCGATTTCATTCAGCTTTTTACTGAAATCTTTGCTGAAATCGGAGTTATTTTGTTAATGTTCCTGGCGGGGATCGAAAGTAACCTGGGATTATTAAAAAAATATTTCCATTCCAGTGTACTGGTCGCTATTTTTGGGGTCTTGCTGCCATTAATCGGCGGTCCGCTTTTAAGTGGCATATTTCACATTCCCGCTAATGAGGCTCTCTTCTTTGGAATTACGCTCGCGGCGACCTCTGTCAGCATATCAGTTGAAGTTCTGAAAGAGTTAAATGTACTGGACACAAAGGAGGGTGCCAGTATTTTAGGCGCTTCAGTTCTGGATGATATTCTGATTGTACTCTTATTCAGCCTGTCGCTCACCTTGCTTGCGGGAAGTCATTCGGCAGCAAGCTTCTCTCCGCTGCTTTTTGCAGAACAAATCGGCTATTTTCTGCTGATTTACTTGCTGGTAAAATGGATTGCACCATATCTGCTTAGAATCAGCGAAAAATTGTATGCCACTTCCTCAGTAGTCATTATGTCATTGTTGATCTGTCTCGGAATGACCTATCTGGCAGACAGTGTAGGCTTAAGCTCGGTCATTGGTGCGTTTTTTGCCGGGATTGCTGTTGGCCAGACCCCCGTCAAAGCTAAAATTCAGAAAAATATTGAGGTATTAGGCTACTCATTATTTGTCCCAGTATTTTTTGTCAGTGTTGGTCTGGAGGTTGTCTTCACCCGCTTCTTCAGCCAGTTTCTTTTCATTATTTCCTTTACCATCCTGGCGGTGCTGACAAAATTGCTGGGCGGATATCTGGGCGCCCGTTTTTCCCATTTTTCCAAAACAAGCGCGCTCATGGTTGGTGCTGGTATGGTCTCACGCGGAGAAATGGCGCTGATTATCCTGCAAACCGGTAAAAATGCCCAAATTATCAGTGACAATTACTATACTTCCTTTGTATTAATTCTCATTTTAACAACGCTGATTTCTCCATTGCTGTTGAATTATTTTACCAACCAATAGTATCAGTAGGAAATATTGTGCTTTGCATTATTCAAATAACCTGAAAAAACTTTTTTTCGTTAGCAATCCAGCGTTGAAGAATTTCTGACCTCTGCTAACGGGTAGTCAAAAACCATTCACGGACAGCTCGCAATGAACTACTGCACCGAAAAATAGACTTTAAATCTTCGTGTGGAAAAGGTGTATCGGTAATCAAAAAAACTGGTAATCCAGCCTTTTGCGCTGCTAGACAGCCAATCTGTGAATCCTCTATTACAAGGCTTTCATCTGGTTGACGCTTTGTCAAGGCCAACACCTTATTATAGCTGTCCGGATGAGGTTTCGCTGCCGTAACCTCATCGCCAAACACCAAACAATCAAAATAGGAAGTTAGACCAAACTTAGCCAGTATCCTAAGACCACGCTCTTTTCTGGTTGAGGTTGCCAGTGCGATTTCAATGCCTTCTTTTTTGAGAAACAGTAACAGTTCCCTGGCAAAAGGTTTTGCTTTTATAAGGCCTTTTTCCAATTGATCAAGGATAAATGCTTCCCGATCCGACAAGATTTTGTTACTCATGCTTTCATTTTGAATCTTGTCTTTTATGATTGTTGTAGTTTCAACCAGACTTTTTCCGTTCCAATTGGCTATTTCTGCTTTATCTGCGGAAAAGCCATTTTTTCCTAGCGCTTTTATCCAGCCTATACGATAGATGGGCTCGGTATCAACCAATGTCCCATCCAAATCAAATATAATCAGCCTAAGCCTATTTTTCATAATCTCTTACAGCTGCCACAAACTTTTCGGCCTCCAATTGTACGCTTTTAAAATCGCCGGTAATGACTCCTCTCGTCAACGAACTACCCGTTCCCACTGCAATCGCCCCATTTTCCAGCCATTCATGAACATTCTCACAGGTTACACCGCCTGTCGGCATAAAATCAGCCTGCGGCAAGGGTCCCTTAAATGATTTTATCGCCTTGGGGCCAGCCAAGTCACCCGGAAATAGCTTGATAATTTCTGCTCCATATTTCAAACAATCCAGCATCTCGCGTACAGTAGCTGCTCCGGGCAGGACTGGAATACAATAACTATTGCCTAGCTTCAAAATTTCTTTATCAAAATGAGGACTGACGATAAATTGAGCTCCAGCCGAGATTGCCAGTCTGGCAGTCATCACATCCAGACAAGTGCCTGCTCCAATAATGACATCATTATTCTCTTTGTAACTATCTGCGAGTTTAGCAATGATTTGCTCTGCCTTAGGAATGGTAAAAGTAATTTCCAGAAAATGGATCCCTCCTGCCACGACTGCTGCAGCAGTCTTTAAAACCTCCGCTTCACCCTTACCTCTGATCACAGCAACCAACTTTTCTGCTTTTAATTTCATGATGATTTCTGCTTTCAACATTTGCGCTTTCTCCTCCACTATTCCCAGTGTCATGCTTGCAACACTGCTGTTTCTAGATTTTTACTGATAATTTTGATCGTTGACCAGCAGCAATTTTGTAGTAACACTGGCATTATTCAGTCATTTTTTTACAAAAATCAGTTTTTTAAACAAACAGGAACTTGCCCGCTAATCACACACTTCACATCAGCTATGCATTTATCTCCCATTTGCTCCAGGCATTCATAGGTATAAGCCGAAGTATGCGGGGTAACTAGTATCTGCGGGTTATGAAGAAAAGGATGGTTCTCATTCGCTGGCTCTTCCGTTAATACATCGACTGCCATCCCTTTTATTTGTCCTGATTCGACGGCGGCTAAAACAGCTTTTTCATCCATGAGCGCTCCGCGGGCAGCATTGGTAATATAGACACCCTTTTTTATTTTAGCTAGTGTTTTTTCATTTAAAATTTTTCTGCTGGTGGCAGTCAGTGAGGCATTCAGCGAAATATAGTCTGCTTTAGCCAGCAACTCTTCCAGAGGAACATAATCGATTCCATGCTGCTGCGCCCAGGATACCCGGGGTGCCGGATCAGAAACTAGCACATGACCATTAAAACCATACTTGAAAATTTCAGCAACGCGTGTGCCAATGTTGCCTGCACCGATCACGCCAAATGTTTTTCTCGAAAAATTATGCCCGATAAATTCGGCACGCTTCCCCCAGTCACCTGTTTGCGCGGCGCACATTGATCTGCTTGTCTGTCGAACGATTGTCATCAAATTAGCCACTGCATTCTCCGCGACCGCATCTCTTTCAATCGCCGGAGAAACTATGGTTATAGCGGTACCTTTCTTTCTCGCAGCTGCAACATCAATATTATTAAACCCGATTCCATGTCTGGCTATCAGCAGCAACTCATCCATTTCTTCAAAAAATTCACTTGAAAAATTCGGGGTAACACTGGCAATAATCAGATTGTATCCTTGTAGCACAGCCGCCAATTCTTTTCCTGAAATTTGAGCTGCCACATGAAAAAAATCCACGGGACCAATTTCTTCTAATTGACTGATATGCCGCGGAAAATACTTGCCAAAACTGTCCGAGTTAACAACTGCTATTTTAAAATTTTTCATTTTTTCACAGCCAATCTTATCATCTAGATTTTCAATTATTTTTAGCCCTACAATCCGCCCGTACTAGGGCAGTGACGCTTTACAGATTACAACACCAGACCTCATTATTACGGTAAATAGCAATCTCATTAAAACCAAAACTTTCCGCCTTTGTTTTCTCTCCATTGCAGACAGCGATAATTTTTTCAAAAATTAACTTTCCGCC
>JAATEZ010000178.1 GCA_015655485.1 Lactobacillales bacterium
AGACTCAAAGAAATTATTTCCAATGAGGGATTACCAATCAAGGTGATTCCTATTAATTTTGCCCAGAAAGGCAACAAGAAATTTAAAGGAGTGGTCAGTTTGATGTATGGAGAATTCAAGGAAAATCATTTGGAACAGATCCTTTTGCCGGACGATTCTGAAATGACTGCTCAATTTAGTATAAGAAGATATTCTATTGAATCGACTGGTCAGATAAAGATTGAAGCTAAGAAAGAAATGAAAGAACGCGGATTACCGTCTCCAGATAGAGCAGAAGCGGTCGTTATGGCTTTTTATCAGCCGCCGGCATTTCAGGTTGGCGGATTTAAAGGAGGATTGTAAAATTGACAGAAGAAACAGTAACAACTAAAGCTTTAATAGCTAAGCCGGAGACAAGTTCAACAAAAAAAGATGCATCCATTACTTTACGGAATCAGACAATCTATTTTGATTTGCCAGAACCTTTTATTCATTCTGCAGAGGAAGAAATCAATGCTGAAGTGGTGATGAAGTTCATTAACCTTCACAAGTTAGAAAAACCGCGTTACCAAAAATTAATGGATATGTACAAAGGGAAGTACGATATTTTCACTCAAACAGAAAAAGAAGAATATAAACCGGATAATCGGGTAGCGGTCAACTTTGTTAAATACTTAGTTGATACACTAGCCGGTTATTTCATTGGGATCCCAGTTAAAGTCAATCATCAAAATAAGGTGATTAATAAAATAGTTCAGAATTTCAATAAACGGAATGAGCTGGATGACGTCTATTATGAGTTAGCTAAAAAATGTCTGATTCAGGGAAGGGCATATGCCATCGAGTATCAGAATGAAAAAACAGAAACGTGTGTCACTTACGAAAGTGCAGATAATATGTTCATTGTTTATGATGACACAGCTCAAGCCGAACCGTTGTTTGCTGTTCGCTACTATCAGACTGATGATGGACTCAAAGGAGAGCTTTATACGCTGGATAGTCATTTCAATATCGTTCCTAGTGACAATGCTGATGGAATTGCTTTGGTGGATGATCCAGAGACAGCTTTTTATGAAAGTTCTCTTTCAGTTGTGGAATTCATTCCGAATGAAGAACGGATGAGTGTGTGTGAGTCAGTGATTTCTTTGATCAACAATTACAATAAGGGTTTCTCAGAAAAAGGGAACGATGTGGATTATTTTGCAGATGCCTATCTGGCTATCTTAGGAGCAGCAGTTGATGGGACGAGTGCTCAAAAGATGAGAGACAATCGCTTGATAAATTTATTTAGCAGTGATGGGTTATTAGATGCTTCTAAAATTGTTGTGAAATTTCTTGAAAAGCCGAATGCCGATGATACACAGGAACATTACTTGGATCGGTTGGAGCGGCTGATTTTCCAGATCGCCATGGTAGTGAATATTTCCGATGATGATTTTGGCAGTTCCACAAGTGGTGAGGCGTTAGGATATAAAGTTTTAAATATGAGCAATCTTGCACTGACGATGGAACGCAAATTCAAAAGTGCCATGAACAGCGTTTATAAAATGTTTTTCAGTGTCCCACTGAATTTTGATGAAACAGTGAACACTCAAAAATTAGACGGAGAAATAGCCGACGAATGGTTTAACCTAGATTATCAATTTACACGGAACATGCCTAAAAATGTCAAAGATGAAGCAGAGACAGCTAAATCATTAGCAGGTGTTACTTCTAAAAAGACTCAACTTTCTACTCTTTCTGTTGTGAAGGACGTCGATCAGGAAATAGAACAAATAAAGTTAGAAAATGAACCATCGGAAGATCCGTATCCAGAAGGGAGCTTGTTAAATGGCCAAAACGAGAGCGTATTGGGAACAGAGACAGGTGAATCTCTGGACGAGTCAGGAGAAGGATCAGGTCAAGTTCAACAAGAAAATGATCAAAGAGTATAAAACACTATCCGGATCAATTGAAAAAGAGATAGCAAATTACTATCAAAAATATGGTGTGGATCAAGTAGTTGAATACAGAACCCTTGTACAGGCTATGGATTCAGCGGATAGGAATCTTTTATATAAAGATTTTGATTCATTTGCTGCTGCACATCCTGATTTAAAACGATTGTTGCCAGTCCGAGAAAGTATTTATAAATTGAACCGGCTTGAAGGCTTACAGTTATCTGTTCAAATGAAACAGTATGGATCCGGATCCATAGAACAAGCAGAAATGGAAAAGGTTCTGCAGCAAGCTTATGAAAAAGGTTATCTATCCACGATGAAAGGACTCGAAAACACGGGTTCTTTTTTTGGTATCAATGAAAGTGTAATGAAAGCGACCGTTAACACCCAGTGGATAAATGGTGAGAATTATTCGGATCGTATCTGGAAAAATAAAAATGCTTTAATCAATTCATTGAATACTGATTTGAGAAATGGAGTTATTCGCGGAGATACGTACGATGATATTGTGAGGCAGATACGGCAAAGAAATGATGTAAACATCAGCAATGCCAAGCGCCTAGTTGCTACAGAAAGCGCATTTGTCATGAACCAGGCAAATATGCAAGCTTTTATGTCAGCTGGTATTAAAAGATATGAATGGTGTTCTGTGATGGATTCAAGGACCTCTCAGGTATGCAAAGATTTGGATGGAGAAGTTTTTGAATTTGATAAAGCACAAGTTGGTGCAAATTATCCGCCAATGCACAGCTGGTGCAGAAGTACGGTGGTTCCGGTTGAAAATAATAGTGCAAAAGCTCAAGCTTCAGAGTTAATAGATGAGGCCAAGGAACATGAATCACAAGTTACTAGCGATTTAAGTTCTATAGCAAATGAAATTGGGACTAAACTTGAAGGCTTGGATTTTCGAATGAAGTCGCTTAGCTCTTTGACAAGAAAAATCAGCAATGAACCAGAAGCAAAAATGCGGGATGTTCTTCGGTATACCAATGTTTCTGATTCGGAGAATACTGTTAAAGATTTCAACCGCTGCGTTGATAAATTTGAGGGTAGAGGGTATAATATAAGTGCAGTTAAGAATTACTGGAACAACCCCGATAACCCCTACAATGGCATCAACGCTAACTTTATTACATCTGATAATTATGAATTCGAACTGCAATTCCATACACCTGAAAGTTTTGAATTAAAAAATGGCAAGCTTCATGAATTATATGAAAAATTCCGAGTGTCAGACAGTGCGGATGAAAAAGCGTCTCTAACCAATGAAATGTTCAAGCTTTCTGATGGGTTAAGAGTTCCTAAAGATATTACTCAAGTGAGGTGATTACGATGGCTTATTATAAATTAATGGATTCAGAACATAGTGGAGAAATTGTGAAAGTTTCAAAAGACCATAAAGAATGGAAATATGATGTAAGCTCAAAAAAATGGGTTTCTGGTAACTATATGATGGACTATTTTCTTTCATTCTTTGATGAGTCACCGTATACTGAAGAATCTTATATGGAGATTTCAGAAGAGGAAGCCTTAAAACAGAGTGGA
>JAATEZ010000442.1 GCA_015655485.1 Lactobacillales bacterium
ATCGTGATAAAATCTGAAAATTCACGGTAATAGACTACATTCGAAAAAAGCAGGATAGATATGATGGTTGCTATGATCAGCATGGCAATATAAGATTTTCTGGGTTTTCGGATATAAAGAGCAATGGAAAGTAAAAAAATTGTAGTGGCCAACGGATTTATAAAAAGAATAAAGTATTGAGTCAAGCTTTCAATTCCAAGATTAAATTCAAATAGATAAGCAAAAATCGTTTTCGCCCATATTAGAATTGTCAATAGTAAGAAAAACCCCATACGTTTATTCAACCCATTTGGATAATATGAACGTTTCAAAATAAAAAACTTCCCCTCTAAGTTTTTGAAACAGCTGTCAGCTGCAAAAACTCCATTATTCTCATCATCTCATATTTTACAATCTTCCTAAACTTGTGTCAATTTTATCAAGAAAGATTATTTTTTTCTTAAATGTTCCATTAAAAACGGCGTTGTTTTCACGGCTGTCTTTAAACAAAAATCTATTAAAGAGTGGAAGTTTACGTTCTCAAAATGCGCTTTGTTTTGGCAAACTGAACGATTTTTGAGATAAAAGTTTTTTTCCAATCCTATTATTGATATAATAGAAGAAAAAGAAAAGAGCAAGTCATGGAAACTTTCCGATTAAAAAATCAGGCTATAAAAAAAATCAAACAGGGCTATCCTCTTTTGCAGGCGGGTGATTTTGAAAACCAACTTAATGAGGCACGATTGCCTGAAGGTCAATGGGTAAAATTTACCGATTCAAAGAATACTTATCAGGCTGCCGGCTATTTAGGCCGTCAAAATAAAGGAATAGGCTGGATCCTCACGACAGATCCGCAAGAGCAGATTTCTGAATCTTTTTTTGTTCGTTTATTTAAACAAGCGCAGGATCACAGAAAAATGTATTTCTTAGATCCAATGACAACTGCTTTCCGTCTTTTTAATGGAGAAGGGGATGGAGCAGGCGGATTAACAATAGATCTTTATGCTGATTTTGCTGTGATCTCTTGGTACAATTCCAGTATTTATCAACAAAAAAAGCTGATTTTAGCCGCCTTTTTAGAAGTGTATCCAGAAATTGCCGGAATCTATGAAAAAATCAGGTTTGAAAATCAGAATCTGACAGATTCACAGTTTATTTATGGGGTTCCTGCTGCTGAACCGCTGATCGTTCTAGAAAACGGTGTCCGCTTTGCTGTCTATTTGAATGAAGGCTGGATGACCGGGATCTTCCTGGATCAAAAAGAAGTTCGCGGCGCCTTGATCGAGGGAGTGAGTGCCGGGAAAAGCCTTTTAAACACATTTAGCTATACTGGCGCCTTTTCTGTGGCTGCGGCCATGGGCGGCGCGATAGAAACGACGAGTGTGGATTTAGCTAAGCGCAGTTTAGCTAAGACAAAAGAGCAGTTTGCGCTAAACCAATTAGATCTGTCTAATCAAAGGATCCTAGTTATGGATGTTTTTGATTTTTTCCGTTATGCTAAGCGCGCTGGATATACATATGATATGATTGTATTGGATCCGCCAAGCTTTGCCCGCAATAAGAAAAAAACATTTTCAGTCATAAAAGATTATGGAAAATTAGTAACAGAGGCCGTTGATTTAGTGAAAGATGGAGGCTTATTGTTTGCATCGACGAATGCAGCTAATCTGACGATGAAAAAGTATAAGCAGATGGTCGAACAGGCTCTGCTTGAGAAGGGTTATCCATTTTTACTTAAAGAAACGTATCAATTGCCGGCTGATTTTCGTGTAACGGCGGCTTTTCCTGAAGGAAACTATTTAAAAGTGTTGGTTTATCAAATCACTCAATAGATAAATTTTGTCTGCAAAGGAGTGAACCAAAAAATTGAGCAAGAAAAAAATGCATAAAACGAATGCGATCAGGATCATTGAACAAAAAAAGATCCCCTATGAAGAATCCAGTTTTCCTTGGAGCAAAGAACATGTGGACGCCGCTTCAGCAGCACAGGCATTAGGAGCTGAAGCAGGCAGTGTCTATAAAACGCTGGTAACGATTGGTTCAATTGGCCCGATCGTAGCTGTTATTCCAGGAAATCTTGAATTGGATCTAAAAGCCTTAGCGAAAGCGAGCGGGACCAAACGGTTGGAAATGCTGCCTTTAAAGGATCTGGAAAAAACAACTGGTTACATCCGCGGCGGCTGTTCACCAATTGGGATGAAAAAAGCCTATCCCACTTTTTTGGCACAAGAAGCGCAAACAAAAAAAGCCATCTATGTATCTGCCGGCAAAAGAGGCCGGCAGGTCAAAGTGGCTCCGGACGATTTAGCAACTATCGTCCAAGGCCGTTTTGCGGATATCACTGAAAAAAATAACTCAGTTTAAATTTTGTTTAGTTTGCAAACTTTTCTTGGCGGCGTGAACTCCGGCCACATGACCAGTAACAAAGGCCGCGGTAATATTGTAGCCGCCAGTATACCCATTGATATTTAAGACTTCTCCGGTGAAAAATAAACCTGATACGAGCCTGCTTGCCATTGTTTTTGGTTCAATTTCTTTTAAAGTGATACCGCCTCCAGTCACGAAGGCTTTATCTAAAGGCCAAGTAGCTGTGATGGTGATCGGAAAATTTTTTAAAAGTTCCATAAATTTTTCGAGTTCTTTAACAGGCACATTGATAAAGGTTTCATTTTCAGAGATATTGGCTTCCTCTAATAACAGACTGATGAGCCTTTCAGGCAGAAAGTTTTTCAAACCGTTTTTGATGCTTTTTTGCGGTTCTGCCTGCTGTTTCATTTGGATCAGGTTCATTAACTCCTGATCAGTCTCATCAGGAAAAATATCCAGAACCAGAGGAATATTTTTTCTGTCTTTAAGGCCCTGAACAACAAAAGTACTGCACCGCAGGGCTGCCGGACCAGATAAACCAAAATGAGTGAAAAGCAGATCCATTTTGTGAGTGACAATGGGTCTGCCTTTTTTGTTCAGTACAGAAAGAGCGACATTTTGTAAGGATAACCCTTGAAGCCGTTTATTTTTGATAAAGCGGTCTTCGGAAATCAGCGGAACTTCAGTCGGATATAAGGGCTGGATGCTATGTCCGCATCTTTTGGCAAACTCATATCCATCTCCAGTGGATCCGGTAGAGCGATAAGTTTTACCACCTGTCGCGATGATCACACACGGAGCTGAATAAACAGAATGATCGATTTGCTGTACACCGGTTACCCGAGCGTTATCAGTAAGTATTTTGGTCACGACCGTGTCAGTATAGACGATCACTGAAAGCTGCCGCAATTTTTCGGCCAGTGCGTCTACAATCGTTTGAGAGCGGTTGGAGACCGGGAAGATACGGCCATGATCTTCTTCCTTTAGTTTGACACCGGCGCTCAGAAAGAAATTCTGAATATCCTGATTATCAAACTGATGAAAAGCACTGTATAAAAATTTCCCATTTCCGGGGATATGTTCAATAATATCAGTTACAGAATGTGCGTTTGTGACATTACAGCGTCCTCCGCCAGTGAGCAGCAGCTTTTTCCCCAGACGCTTATTTTTTTCCAAGAGCAGAGTGTTTGCACCATTTTCGGCCGCTGCGACAGCGGCCATCATCCCGCTGGTCCCTGCACCGATCACAATCACATCAAACTTATTCATATGAAGACCTCCTCATTTTCAAATCCGATTTTAGTAGAGTTGGCAATTTATTTCTTGCCTTAGTTGCTCTACTTAAAGCTGAACAGCTGTCTTCTATTAGCTTTTCCAGTGTAGCATTTTTTTGATCTGCAAGGAAGAATTATTATCTGGGCAATGACGCGAATGTGACACGATTAAGTGAGATTTGTCCTTTGAATGCTCCCATTTTTCAGAAAATTAGTTTATACTAGAAAGTAATCTGAATGAATGGAGTTGTTGTAGAGTGACAAAAGTCAACGAGTATCTGAAAAAGATTCAATCTAAAGTAGCGGCAAAAGATGATGGACAGCCGGAATATTTGCAGGCGATTGACGAATTTTTGCCAACTATCGAACCGTTTTTAGAGAAAAACCCTGATATAGTTGCTTCTAATGTTTTAGAGGAATTATTGGAACCGGAACGAATCGTTCAATTTCGGGTCCCTTGGCAGGATGATCAGGGAAATTGGCAAGTAAACCGCGGCTTTCGCGTTCAATATAATTCAGCCTTAGGTCCATATAAAGGCGGACTCCGGTTTCATCCCACAGTGAATCAAAGTGTCATGAAATTTTTAGCTTTTGAGCAGATTTTTAAAAATTGTTTGACCGGCTTGCCTATCGGCGGCGGGAAAGGGGGCAGTGATTTTGATCCGAAAGAAAAATCGGATGAAGAAATTATGCGTTTTTGTCAAAGCTTTATGATGGAGCTGCAGCGCCATATCGGTGCGGATATGGATATTCCTGCTGGAGATATTGGTGTTGGCGGACGCGAAATAGGCTATCTTTTTGGTATGTATAAAAAGTTAAATGGCTATCAGGCGGGTGTTTTGACAGGAAAGCCTCTTGCTTATTGGGGCAGTCAAGCCAGAACAGAAGCCACCGGCTATGGGCTGGTTTATTTTGTGGAGCATCTGCTGCAAGATAAAAAAACATCTTTGACCGGTAAAAAAATCCAAGTATCCGGCAGCGGCAATGTGGCCATTTATGCGATGGAAAAATGTCAGCAATTAGGCGCAAAAGTCTATACCTGTTCGGATTCGAGCGGTTACATCTATGATGAAAATGGGATAGATGTTAAATGGGTCAAAGAAATCAAAGAAGTCCGTCGTGCCAGGATCTCGACTTATGTGGATAAGTATCCTAAAGCTAAATATGTCAGTGGTCAATCCGTTTGGACGATCAAGGCAGATTTTGATATTGCCCTGCCTTGTGCGACCCAAAATGAGATCAGTGCCGAGCTTGCGGAAATTCTTGTGGCCAACGGGGTCAAGGTCGTTGCCGAAGGAGCCAACATGCCAAGTTCCTTAGCCGCCGTGAAAGTATTTGAGGAGAACGATCTATATTACTGTCCTGGAAAAGCGGCGAATGCCGGCGGTGTAGCTGTTTCTGCTCTGGAAATGGCACAAAATTCGCAAAGAGCTCAATGGAGTTTTGAACAAGTGGATGAAGAATTGAATAAAATCATGAAAAATATTTATGAAACCTGCAGAGATACAGCTTACGATTATGGAATTCCAATGAATATTCTTGCTGGCGCGAATATTGCCAGTTTTGAAAAAGTAGCTCGTGCAATGATCAGCCAAGGCTTGGTATGATCCTGGCTGTACACTCAAAATTTGAAAATTTGGGAAATTGTTTCATTACTGACTTGAAAAAAGTTGAAAAAAAAAGTAAAGTTAAGTTTGTAGAAGAATCATCATAATTATTTGGTAGGAGGAAAGTACATGCCAGTTATTCAGTTTGACCACTCAAAAGTGGAGAAATTTATTGGAAAAGAAGAATTAGGCTATATGCAAAGCCAGGTCAGCGCTGCTGATAAAGAGTTAAGAGAAGGTACTGGAGCCGGGAATGATTACTTGGGCTGGATCGATCTACCGGTAAACTATGATAAAAATGAATTTGATCGAATCAAAAAAGCAGCAGCTAAAATCCAAAGCGATTCTGAAGTACTAGTAGTTATAGGGATCGGCGGTTCTTATCTTGGGGCAAAAGCGGCGGTTGATTTTCTGAACCATTCGTTTTTCAACCTGTTAGAAAAAGAGGAAAGAAAAGCACCGCAGATTTTCTTTGCCGGAAATAGTATCAGCTCGACTTATTTAGTAGATTTGATCCATATCATTGGCGATCGTGATTTTTCTGTAAATGTGATCTCCAAATCCGGGACAACGACAGAACCGGCGATAGCTTTTCGTGTATTCAAAGAACTGCTGATCAAAAAATATGGTGAAAAAGAAGCAAACAAACGGATCTATGCGACAACCGACAAGGCGAAAGGTGCGGTTAAAGTCGAGGCCGATGACCAAAATTGGGAAACTTTCGTGATTCCTGATGATGTCGGCGGACGTTTTTCTGTTCTTACTGCAGTTGGCCTATTGCCGATCGCTGCCAGCGGTGCCGATATCGATGCCTTGATGCAGGGAGCTGCCGAGGCAAGACTAGCTTATAGTGATCCAGACTTAACTAAGAATGAGGCTTACCAATATGCTGCTTTGCGCAATATATTATATCGTAAAGGCAAGGTCACTGAACTGCTGATCAATTATGAACCAAGTCTGCAATATTTTTCTGAATGGTGGAAACAATTATTTGGCGAATCTGAAGGAAAAGATCAAAAAGGAATTTATCCTTCCAGTGCGAACTTCTCTACTGATTTGCATTCTTTAGGTCAATATATTCAAGAAGGCCGCCGCAATATTTTTGAAACAGTGATCAAAGTCGATCATGCCAGACAAGAATTAACTATTCCTGAATTGGATGCTGATCTGGACGGTCTCGGTTATTTGCAGGGAAAAGAAATCGATTTTGTTAACACAAAGGCTTTCCAGGGAACTTTGCTTGCACATACAGATGGAGATGTACCCAACTTTATTATCTCTATTCCTAAAACCGATGCTCATACATTAGGCTATCTCATGTACTTCTTCGAAATTGCTGTCGGAATCTCTGGTTATTTGAATGGTGTAAATCCGTTTAATCAGCCCGGTGTTGAAGCCTATAAGAAAAACATGTTCGCTCTTTTGGGCAAACCAGGCTATGAAGAACTAGGCGAAGAATTGAAGAAACGCCTGTAAAAAGTATAGTAGTTGAGAGGTTGGAGCAAAAGTGTTCAGCTTCAAGAAGTAGTTTTGCCTCACCGTTTATTCACAGTTAAGGCCGATCCAATCAATCAATTTTGATTGGATCGGCCTTTTTAGATTTTAAAGCTGATTGATATTCGGCAGAAAAGATGTCTCATTTGATTTTGAGATATTAGACTCAGAACTGGCAGACTGAATAAATGCTGCTGTTCCGGTTTTTTTTTGAAACAGAAAAGAGCTCATTTATAGTTTTGGTGATTTCATCTGTATTTGCTGTTTCAATAAGTTCTTTTTTGGAGAAAAAGCCTATCCGCTGACTGATAAAGCAATTCCATTTTTTTGCGGTCGGATAGGATAAATAATCAGCCAGTTTCTATATCCGCTGAGCTTTACTTTTTCTTCATCTTTTTTTATGATAGGTTTAAGCCGACTAAACTATTATAAAACCATACCCAATAAACAACCCTAAACAAAAACTTTTTCATTTTTCAATTCCTTTCTGGACATCGGTTCCCCTGCCGATGTCTTATTTGTTTATGTAAAATTTTATGGGAAAATATTTGGCCGTTACGTATTTTTTGCGATCTTATAAGGATACGAAGTTTTCTAATACTTCACATTCTTTGGCTTTAATTGTAAATAAAGCTTTCATAATAAGGATTATAGCTTTTCTATTTTGTGAAAAAAAGGTATAATGGATAGGGGAGATTTAATAGATCGGAGGGCTCGAACATGTCGGTTCAAGAATTAGTGTGGAAAGAATTTGTTTCTAGCAGCTTGGATAGTCGCATTTCATTGCCAACAAAAATAGCTGATTCATGGAAATTTTGTAAAGCAAACAATGTAAACCCTTACAAAGAAAGAGGCGGACACCTGCTCACTAAAACGAATCTGAAAAATAAAATTAGAGAAAATCAGAAGTTGATTGAATATGTGCAAGAAGAAATCAGTGAAAGTTACGATTTTCTAAGAAATCAACGTTTTTTATTTATTTTAACGGATGATGAAGGATGTATCCTTTGGCGAGAGGGTCATCATGAAGCAAAAGATTATGCGAATCAAATTGCTTTTATTGAAGGGGGACTGTGGACGGAAAAGGAAGTAGGAACCAATGCTATTGGACTAACATTACGAAAAGGTTCGGCTAATAGTATATACGGATATGAACATTATGCTGTAGCGTCACATCCCTGGAGTTGCTCCTCTGTCCCTATCATTAATGAAAGGAATCAAATTTGCGGAGTTTTAGACGTTTCATTTTATGACAGCATGCAAGACCAGTCCTATATATTATTGATTTTACAGTTGATCGCCCACAATGTTCAGGGCAAATTTAAGCAGCGTGAATGGATCATGGATCAAGAAATGATCAGCTATGCGTTTAAGCAGTCGAAAAAAGGAATCATTTGTAATCGTTTTGGTACGGTGATAAAAATTTCAGAAGATTTAGTGAAAAGTGAAGAGGAGATTATTGGAAAAAGTATTGACTCTCTCTCTTTCCCTGATCTCATTTTGAAATCACCTGAGAAAATATATTTTGAAAATGAAGTTATCGGTTTTTTTTATCCGCTGATTTGGCGAATGGAAAAACAACAAGATATTTTTATCACCACAGGAATATCTTCTCAAAATGATTCTTATATTTCTCTGCTGAAACAAGCAAGAAAAATGGCTAAAAGTAATCTGCCTGTGCATATTTTTGGTGAGACCGGCAGTGGAAAAGAGATCATGGCAAAGGCGATCCATCAAAACAGCTTGGTTGCTTCAGGACCATTGATCTCGGTCAACTGCGGCGCGATCAGTGAGAATCTATTGGAAAGTGAATTATTTGGTTATGCCCCCGGAGCATTTACTGGAGCAAATATAAAGGGCTATCGCGGGAAAATCGAGCAGGCTCATGGAGGCACTTTATTTTTGGATGAGTTTGATAGCATGAGTACAAGAATGCAGGCGGCACTTTTGCGAGTTTTAGAGGAAAAAAATTTAACGCCGATAGGAGGAGAAAAAAAGATTCAAGTTGATTTTCGTTTGATCACAGCTAGTAATCGCGATTTGCGTGAATTGGTACAGAAAAAACAATTTCGCAGTGATTTATTTTACCGGATTTATGTATGCCCGATCCACATTCCACCGCTAAGAGAAAGAAGGGAAGATATAGCGGCGTTGATCCAGCGCTTTTGCGAAGAAAAAAATTGGTATCCGAGTTGGATAAAGAAAATTTGTACGATTGCAGGAGCTCAATCTTGGCAGGGCAACATCCGTGAATTGAATAATTTTTTGGAGCGAATCTATGTTTATTATCAGGATAGTGAACCGAGTCTAAATGAACTGAATGAAAATGTGAAAATCGGGTTGTTATTTAATAATGCGGATGACACAAGTATAAAAAATAATTTCAAGAATGAAATGTCCTTATCTGTCAAACATCAAGAATCTGTAAATGATGAGAAGATCAAGCTGCAGCTGCTTTTAGAGAAGCATCATTATCATATATCTCATGCGGCTATCGAAATGGGAGTTGCTCGAAGTACTTTGTACCGGAAGATAAAAAAGTATCAATTGCAACAAAAATAAAAAAACGACAATAAACGCTACAATTTGTAGCGTTGTTTTTTTTGTTTTTTTCACAAACTAATTTCCAATGGCTTAAAATCGGGAAAGTATAGTTGGCACATAAATTGCTTAAATTAAAGTGAATAAAAAAATAGGAGGGAAAAGAAATGGGGCTAAAAGCCGGATTCATTTTCTTGGGGGCAGGTGCAGAGGAAAAAGTTCATCGAAGCTGGATCCATACACCTTCTGTCGAGCTGTTAACTGTTGGTGTTGCCGATTATGAGATTGCTGAATTAGTCGCAAGAGAAATGGAACAATTAGGGATCAAGGCACTCGAATTGTGCGGCGGGTTTGGGATCGAAGGAGTCGCACGTATCAAAAAAGCAGTCTCAAAGGAAGTTATCGTTGGGGTCGTCCGCTTTGATCATCACCCGGGTCTGAACGATCAAAGCGGGGATGAATTTTTTTAGAAAGGGAGGAAATGTGGTGAAACAATATGATTTGGTCGTTATTGGAGCAGGTCCAGGCGGCTACGTTGCGGCTGTCAAAGCAGCTCAGGCAGGAAAAAAAGTGGCAGTTATCGAAAAGAAGGCTATTGGCGGGACTTGCCTAAATGTAGGCTGTATTCCTTCTAAAAGTTATTTAAAACACAGCGAATGGGTGCTTTCGATCGAAGAAGCCGATAAATACGGGATAGAAACCGAACTGAAAAAAATTGATTTTAATCGATTAGTGAAACGGAAAGATCAAGTCGTTCAAACTTTGCAAAATGGTATTCATCATCTTTTTAAGAAGAATCATATCGATTATTTTGAAGGAGAAGCCAATGTAAAAAAGAATTTGGAAGTAACAGTAAATGAAGAGCAATTAAAAGGGAGAAATATTTTATTAGCTACAGGCAGCAGACCTTTTATCCCGCCGATCAAAGGATTGGACACTTGTTCCTATGAAACAACAGATAGTTTTTTTGAAATGAGAACGTTACCGAAGAAAATGGCCGTCATTGGCGGAGGTGTGATCGCGGTTGAACTTGCTTTTGCAATGGCACCATTAAAAGTAGCGGTCACACTGATAGAAGTGGCTCCGGATATATTGCTGACAGAGGATGAACAGGCACGACAGATCATTAAGCAAAAATTATTAGATTTAGGTATCCAAGTTATGGTACAGGCAAAAATCACCGAGGTGAGACCTCATGAAATAATAGTTGATCAGCAGAAGATCTCTTTTGATACTCTGCTGGTAGCTGCGGGACGCACAGCAAATCTTTTCTTAGCAAAAGATTTAGGTTTAAAACTGGATGAACGGGGAAAATTTGTTCGAGTAGACAGTACTTATCAAACGAGTCAGGCCAATATTTACGCCATTGGCGACCTGATTGGCGGATATATGCTGGCTCATGCAGCCAGCCAAGAAGGAATCCGGGCTGTTTCAGCCATTCTGGGTAAAAAAGTTTCACCTTTAGCAAAAGCCGGGATTCCTCGGTGTTTGTATACGCGGCCTGAAGTAGCCAGTTTTGGGCTCAGTGAAGAGCAGGCCAGGCAAAGCGG
>JAATEZ010000346.1 GCA_015655485.1 Lactobacillales bacterium
AAATATTATTTCTTAATCAACATGTGCGGCGCGGCGATATCACGGAACAAACGATTCGTTCTACTCAAGTCAGGGTAAAATATAGTGGGGCAGAGAGTAAACCTCATGATAATCAAATAGAATTTCAAAGAGGCGATGTGGTCATTGGGAACGAAGCGTTTGGCAAATATAAGAACGAATTGCAAATTGTTTTACAGCCCCACAAGGATAAGCGTAAAAATTTAGTTGGGAAAATAAAAGAAGAAGAGCTGCTTTTATTGGATTATATCCACCCCTGGTCCAAGTTTACTTTAGTGCAAGATAAATGATCCGATTGTGGCCGGTTTTGATGAAATTTAAACGATTCTGCTGAAATTATTTAACAAACAATAAAAGCAGCAGCAAAAACTAGTTTTAAGTGCAGAGTCATGATAAAATGGATAGGAAATTGTCAGAGGGGATGGAATGGTGTGAAGCAAGAAAAAATTGCAGCTGACTTGACACCAATCAATTTGGTGTTCCACGAGCCATTATCAGGCTATACTTATACTAAGACAGGCGGACCGGCAGATATTTTGGCTTTTCCTAAAAGTAAGGAAGAGACACAACGAATCATTTATTATTGCAATGAACAAAATATTCCTTGGCTCGTCTTGGGCAATGCCAGCAATTTGATCGTTAAGGATGGCGGGATCCGCGGATTTGTGATCATGCTGGATGAACTTTCCGCTATTCATTTGTCGGGAACAACGATCGAGGCTGAGGCTGGGGCGAAGCTGATCGATTTGGCCAAAAGAGCATTGGAATTTGGTCTTAGCGGGTTAGAATTTGCCTGTGGGATCCCAGGCAGTGTTGGCGGAGCTATCTTTATGAATGCGGGCGCCTATGATGGAGAAATTCAAGAAGTTTTTGAATCAGCCGAATTTTTGACACCTAGCGGGGAATTTAAAACGATTAGTAAAGAGGAAATGCATTTTTCGTATCGTCATAGCATTTTTCAAGAAGAGAAGAACATTATTTTAAGCGGTCGTTTTGCTTGTAAAGAAGCCGAAACAAAAAAAATTGCTGAACGAATGGCAGAATTGACCCGATTACGTCAAAACAAACAACCGCTTGAATACCCTTCTTGCGGAAGTGTTTTTAAAAGACCAGCCGGCCATTTTACCGGTCAATTGATCCAGAAAGCGGGGCTGCAGGGTCTTATTTTGGGCGGAGCACAGGTTTCTAAAAAGCATGCCGGCTTTATTGTAAATCTAGGGAATGCTACGGCAACGGATTATATTGAATTGATTGAGCATATTCAAAAAACAGTCTTCGAGAAATTTGATGTGCATTTGGAAACTGAAGTCCGAATTATTGGTGAGAATAAATAAAAAAAAGGCTGGTAATTATACCGACCTCCCAAAAGTTAGATTTCTGGTCTAACTTTTGGGAGGTCGGTTTTTTATGGCTTAAGTTGAGAACTATTTTTTTTCATGATTTTCAAGAGGACGTTTCCCACAGCGATTGTTGCAAAAATCGCTACGATCGCTTCTGGGATACCATTAGCGAGTATGACAGCCAAGACAGCTGGATAAACATTTTGTCCTAGTGTGATCCCTTTTGCTTGGGCATAGGCGTCCTTAAAAATAAAATAAATCAGATTCATTACCAGCAAAGTGTTGGTTAAAGAGCCGCATAGACCGGCTAGTCCCAAACTTATTTTGCGAGAAACTTTTCGTCTTTCAAAGAATTGAAAAACATAGTAGGGAATGATTCCCACTAAAATCCGGGGAACGAAACAGACGAAAAGCGACCAAAAACTAGTTTGATTTGTTCCCAGCACAGGTAAAAATGGAGAAAAGGCAAAGGAAAGCAAAGAAGGAGAAATAGTGTTGATCAATAGACTAGTTCCGCCAAAGACACCGCCAAGAAGTGCTCCTAGTTTCGGTCCGAGAACAATAGATCCGATGATCACTGGGATATGGATCAAAGTCGCTTTGATGATTCCCAGATTGATGAAGCCGAAAGGAGTAAACGCAAATAAAAAAATGATCGCAATAAAAATAGCAGTAAGAGTGAAATAACGCGTTTTCATGGATTCCCTCCTCGTAAAATATGGCCTAATTGAGAGCTTTAAGAACTACTTCAAGAATATTTTCTACCGTTGCCAGGGCACCTTTTCCAAAATCGCCGCAAGCTAACAGGCTCGTACGGGGTTCAATTTCTTGGTAGCCAAAGTCTTTCAGCAGATGCAGGTTTCTTTGTACGACCGGATTATCATACATCCGCGTATTCATAGCAGGCGCAATAAATTTTGGAATATCAGGCAGGGCTAAAGCAACGGTTGAGATCATATCATCAGCGATCCCATTGGCCAGTTTTCCAATGATGTTGGCTGAAGCCGGCGCAATAAGAAACAGATCTGCCTTTTTGGCCAAATCAATGTGATTGATCTGATCTGGTTTTTCTTCGGTTAGGACATCCAGATGGACGGGATTTTTTGAAAGAGTTTGTAAAGTCAATGGGGTAATAAAAGCGGTACTATTTTTTGTCATTAATACATGTACTTGAATCTTTCTTTTTGTGAGCTCATTAGCAATATCACTGGCTTTGTAGGCAGAGATACTGCCTGAAACTCCTAAAATCACATTATTCATTCTTTTTTCCTCCCATCTGATTTGTTGTCGCCTGCACGATCAGATCAGCGATTTCTGTTTTTGTTTCCGCCTTTTGAGTTTGACCGTTTTTGTCGATCAAGAGACCAAAATGTTGTTGACCATGAATTTTTTTTAGGTCATTCGCTAAAACGAAATCACAACCATTTTTATGCAAGAGCGCAGATCCGACTTTTTGTAATTCGGCTTCTGAGACAGAGACGAGCAATTTAAAGCCGACGAAGACAGCTTTAGGCTGAAGCTTGCGAATATAGGCAATGACTTTTGGCGTTTGGGTCAAAGATAAAAAAAGTTTGGCAGAGCTGGAACTGAGTTTTTTGCTTTGAAGTTCTTTTTTA
>JAATEZ010000408.1 GCA_015655485.1 Lactobacillales bacterium
ACTCTTTCAGGAATTCTCTCCCTGTCGAAGTGGGCAATTTTTTCGAGGAAAACAATATCTTCAAGTACTATTGGTCCCCTTTCACCTACACCTCCCCAATCATAAATTATGGTATAACATATGCGCTATAAGAATGACTCATGAATATGATTTCAACCATGGTTACGACAATAATAACCTTCAGACATTCTTTCGACTGTAAACGCTTTTTATGACTATTAATATATATCATGCCGGCAAGGAAAAATTTGATTTTGCGTAAAAAGCAGGCTCCTTTTGATATTTAAACCAAAAGGAGCCTGCTTTTTCGTCTTCTTATGTTATGTAAAATCATTTATCTTAATCGTATCCTCAACCTAAATTGTTTCTAAAATTTGTTTAGTCTTTTCCGTTATCACATTACCCGTATTTAAGGTTTCTTTTGGCTCAATTAAAATTACCTGTACTTCGTCTGTTGCTACAGGAAGATGGTCAACTCCTTTGGGAATGACAATTAGTTCGCCTTCATCCAATAAAATTTCGTTATCTCTGAATTTGATCAGGAGCTGTCCTTTTACTACCAGAAATAGTTCATCCTCGTTTTCGTGATGATGCCAGTCAAATTGCCCTTTTAATTTTGCCAATTTAATATAAGAACTATTTAATTCTCCAACAATTTTAGGACTCCAGAAATCGCTAAACAGGCTAAACTTCTGAGATAAATTAATTTTATTCAAAATACCATCTCCCTTTATACGACCATCTTTTATGTTTTTAATTCGCTGAAACAGAACGATTCCCTGTTCCCGAATGATATAAATTAAGATCTACTCTTCTATTTCTTCCCACCTTCCAATCCCAACATATTTCCTTCATCTCCAGCTTTGATCTTACAATGTTTCGTATATCCTTTTCAACAATAAAGCGTCATTCTCACCTTTGGGTCCTTCGCATATAACACAGCCTCATTCCAATTACAAAACAAATCGATTGAGAGTCTGCCATGGCAATAAAAAAAGCAAAAACCGGCAGCTTATTGTGCGGATTTTTGCTTTTTTTATTGTGCGGTATCTGAACTGTCAGTGCTGCCAAAAAATCCTGAGCTTTGACATAATCGCATAATAGCGCTGCTGTTTTCTTAAGAACGAAGGGCTCCCCTTAAAACTCACTTGCGCTTCCCGGAACATTTCTCTAGCCTTTTCTGGATACCCCTCATTCTGAAAAATAACACCCACCTCATAATATATTCTAGGATTTCCGTATTCAAATATTTTTTCCATATATACATCAATTTGCTCGCGAGGTTCTTTTCTTTTCAAGCTATATTCTATTAGATATACATAAGGAAATCCATATTTAATCTTTGGATTTAATCTTAGAGCATTCTCCAGTGCTTCCTTTCCAATTTCTAATGCTTCCGTCCTAATACGCGCTACGCCTAAATAATATTCGATGTCAGGATGTTCCTGAATTAAGGCGTGCGCTTTTTCTAAGTTTTGCAGTCCCGCCTTCATGTTTCCGCCTTCCACTTGCAGTGCACCTATTTGGTAAAAAATTTGACCTGGAGAAGGACTAAACTCAAGTTCCCCTTTTAATTTTAAGATTTTTCGCCAGCGGCTTAGTGGTTTTATGAAATCCGGCAAAGCACCAATATACCACCTGTCGATAATGGCATAAACAATTACGATTAATACGAGCGCTGCAAATGGATTTTCCAAGAATACCCTAAGAATAAAATACAAGAAAATAAACTTAATGGTAGACACCCCCAATATTACTGCTAGTTCAGATTCCACGAAAAATCATACTCACAACATGAATATTCATCATATCTGCAGTGTAAGTCTACCACCAAGTATCCTGGGTTGCAATTGCAAGATTAAACCGGCATAGCAAGTTAATGAGAGTTTTACACCTTCTTTAATTAAATAAACAGATGCAAAATGAGTACCCCCATTAAACCAAGTATCGATAATAAACAGGTATATGTCGTTCTTACCTTAATGGCTTGGGCAAGTGGAATATTGAAATATTCCTTAAACATCCAGAAGCCCGGGTCGTTAACGTGAGAAGCGAACACGCTGCCTGAAGATGTAGCAAGAACCATCAACTCCGGGCTGATCCCACTAGCTTGAACTAAGGGCAAAACAATTCCTGAAGCGGTAGTAATAGCCACTGTTGCTGAACCTACCGCAATTCTTAGACTTGCGGCAATGATCCAGGCGAGAACGATCGGAGAAATATTCAAGCCTTTGGTCAGTGCTGTGATCGAATTTCCTACCC
>JAATEZ010000496.1 GCA_015655485.1 Lactobacillales bacterium
TCGAAGCGAATAAAGTTCATTTAAGAGACACGGTTACCGCATTCACCAGTTCCATTGAAGCGGATGTTGTGATTTTGGCTTTAGGAGTTCGAACTGATCCAACAATAGTAGAAAGTTTTGCATCAAAATTTGAAAAAATAACGACTATTGGCGATGCGCATAAACCAGGTCAAATATCTGATGCAATGCGGGAAGCAAATGATAAAGCTTTTGTATTTTAGAGAGAGGAAGTGGGAGAAATGAAAGATTTTAAAGACAAGGTACTGGTCGTAACTGGTGCAGGCAATGGAATTGGCAAAGAAATCGCCAAAGAGGGCGCTTTGCGGGGAATGAAATTGGTTTTAAATGACATCGATCCAAGCGATTTGGAAAAAACCATAACGGAGCTTAAAGAAAAGTTTCCAGTAGAAATCGTTTCGCAAGCAGCCGATATCACTCAAATTGAAAACATTAAAGCTCTTTTTAACCTGACTATGAAGCACTTTGCTCAGGTAGATATGCTGGTCAATAATGCGGGAATTGCTATTTCAACACCGGTTTGGGAAATACCTGTTCAAGATATTCAATGGATTACTGAAGCCAATTTTTTGAGCCATGTCTATGGCATGCGGCTTTTTATTCCTCAGATGATCAAACAGGCAACGCCGGCAGCTGTGATCAATGTTGCTTCCGGTGCCGGACTGATGATCACTGGAAATGCGGCCATGTATCATGCGACAAAAACGGCGGATATTGCTCTGGCTGAGAGTACTTATATTGGGTTAAGAGAAAGAGGCCACCGGCAGATCCAGGTCCATGCGCTGTGCCCGGCCTTCGTCCAGACAGATCTCTTTGAAAGTGAACGGCATCGTCCAGAAAGATATCAAAATAAGAATGATCCTTATTACGAAAATCAAGAATATCTCTCGAGCATCTACCGGACGAAAAGATCAGTCAAAAATGGAATGGCGGCCGATTCAGTTGGTATGACTGTATTTACGGCCGTTGAGGAAGAAAAGTTTTATATTCTGACACATCCGGAAATTTTATATCCTGCTAAACAAAAATATGAAGCCGTTTTAAACTTGAGCAATCCAGGATAGGAAAATTGAGAAAATACTTATCTAATTTCTATGAAAATTGTCACAAGAAGTATTCAGTTGGGAAGATTTGGTGAAGCCTTCTAAAAATTGATTTTTTTAATAGAAATATTTTTTAAAATTAGGATGAGAAGAACTTTTTCTCATCCTAATTTGGTAAAAAAATTTAACTTTCTTTGATATAATGACTTTCTAAGTGATTTTGAAACATTGCCTTAATATTGTTTTATGCTATAGTAAAGTTAAAATTTGTTCAAAGATCAGGTGAAAAAGAAAATGGAATGGGACAAACAATTATTAGCAAAAATAGCGTATTTATATTATATAGAAAATAAAACTCAGAATGAAATAGCGGCAGAGTTGAATATTTATCGAACCACGATCAGCCGCATGTTAAAACAAGCCAGAGCAGAAGGAATCGTTTCAATCACTATTCCCAGAGCAAAACCGGCTCTGTTCTCACTCGAACAATATGTGAAAAAGAAATTTGGTTTGAGAGAAGTCGTACTTGTGCCGGATGACCCGAAAAAAAGCGAGTCGGAGAAAGATGAACGGCTCAGCGAAGCCGCTGCATTTTACCTGAAAAGAATCATTTCGCCGGATTCGGTCATAGGCGTCTCATGGGGATCCACGTTAGCCGGGATGGTCAAAAATATTGAAAAAAGCAAGAATGATAATACTTTATTCCTGCCTTTAGTAGGCGGCCCCAGCTATGTGAACGCAAGGTATCATGTCAATACGATCGTTTATGATATGGCCAGACGGTTTCACGGAAAGACAATCTTTGTTGATGCGACGGTGATCCAGGAATCTAAAGAGGTAAAAGAAGGGATCATGAATTCTAAATACTTTGAAGAGCTTAAAAGTTATTGGGAAAAATTGGATATCGCTTTAGTTGGTGTTGGCGGTCCGCTCTCGGTCAAAAACAGTCAATGGCGGGATCTTTTGACTCAAGCAGATTATGAAGAGCTAACGCTGCGAGAAGCAGTCGGTGACTGCTGCTGTCAATTTATCGATCAAGCAGGCAAAATTTTAAAAGGAGATCTCTATCAGCGCACGATCGCGATCGACTTGGAAAAATTGCGGCAGGTTCCTTATTCGATCGGAATCGCCAGGACTAAAGCGAAGAGTCGGCCACTTCTGGCCTTAGTGAACAAAAAATATATCAATGTTTTAATTACTGATGAGGAAGCTGCTTTAGAGCTTTTAAAACTGGCTGAAGATGAGAATTGGTTTAAACATAGTAGAGAAACGAGTGAGTATAGATGAAAAAATGGTCAAACTGTTTTTTTCTGCACATTTGTGCGATCTCATAAAAATAATTCGCCAAAAAGGCCGATAACCAATGATTCCAGCGCTTTTTCTAGATGTGGTCTGGAA
>JAATEZ010000031.1 GCA_015655485.1 Lactobacillales bacterium
CATCTGTTCCAAAATATTTACCCATTCTTTTAATTCTCCTCTTAGCTTTTCTCTATTTCAAATCATTGACTGGTTGTCGTTTCTTGTGTTGTGCTTGAAGCACTGGTCGATACAGTTGTTTGTGTTGTTGCCGACTGGTTCGCGGTAACTTCTCCGGCATTTGACTGGCTCGTCTCATTTGTAGATGTTGAATAGACTGGAACTATTTTAACACTGATCGACGCTGGTGTCGAATGAACCCCATCGGGAAGGGAAGGTTTAAAGGATTTAGTCGTTGTCTCTTTGATATCAGTTACGTTGACCGGCACTTCGACAGTATCAATAGAAGACAATAAGGATTGCTGCCCGCTGACTTCAATTTCCTTTGTTGCCAGTGTAAAATTAAAATGGTCAATGCCAGACTGGACCGTTCCCGTCTGAACCGCTGCAAGCGCGACCTTTTTTGAAGGGGCCAATATTTTTACGCTCACATCCACAGAATCCGGTACAAAATCAACATCTAAAACATTTCCATCCGCATCCAGCGCCTGAAGTGCTGCAGAACCGGTAAAATCAGCACTGACATTACTTTGTTTATCTATCACCGCAACGACACTGTCTACTTGCTTCAAAATACTTTTGCCCGTTGATAAACTTATCTCTTTCGGGTCGGACGTTAAACTATCGATACTATATCCTTCAGCCAACATGGATTCATCAAATTCAGGCGTGACTTTAAAGTTTTTAGTCACCTTTTTTTCAATGGTCGCATGGATACTTTCCGGATCCAATACAGCAGTGATGGCGTTGCTCAAATTTTTTATTTTCAGAGGGACTTCATAAGTTCCAGTTTTCAAATCTGACAAATCGGCTGTTATCTCGAAATTTCTAGTCTGTTCATTTGATTCCTTATCTAATAAGACTTTATTTGCACTAGTCAATTTGACCGTTGCTGTCTCTTCATAACCCGTTACAAAATAGGTGCTGTCATCATATTTGATCGTGATCGGAATGTTTTTTAGCGTCACTTCATTTTCCTGAGTCGTTGTATTCTCCTGAGCCTGGCTGATTTGCTTTAGATTTGCATTAAAAAAAAGCAAGAGCGTAAAGAAAAGTGCGATCACCCGATAAAACCACTTGTTACTCGTAAATTTCTTCATTTCTTTTTAGCCCCCTTTGCGACACCTTCCATAAAGGAATGAAAAAAGTTTGATTTAATGGGGCTATCTTCATGAATCAGCTCTCTGGTCAATACTTCCAGGTATTCTTCTTGTGAAAGATGTGTCATCAACTTATTATCGATCGTCAAACTGACATCCCCGGTTTCCTCCGAAACAACGATCGTTACTGCGTCGCTGACCTCACTGATCCCTACAGCCGCTCTGTGCCGAGTACCGAATTCTTTAGAAATGAGATTGCTTTCCGACAAAGGTAAATAAGCACAAGAAGCAGCGATTTTATTGTTTTTTATGATAACTGCCCCATCATGCAGCGGTGTATTAGGAATAAAAATATTGATCAGTAATTCTCCGGTGATATCCGCATCCAGCGGGATCCCCGTTTCGATATATTCGTCTAGTCCTGTTGATCTTTCGATGGTGATCAGTGCCCCGATTTTTCGCTTAGACATATATTGAATGGCTTTGTCAAAGGCTCGGATCGTTGAATCTTCATCTTTATTTTTCCCCTGACTTTTCTTAAAGAGCGAACCCCGTCCCAGATGTTCCAAACCTCTGCGGACTTCCGGCTGAAAAATAACAATCGCTGCAATAACGCCATAGGTGATCACTTGATCCATCAACCAGGAAACAGTATTCAGACCGATCAGTCCGCTTAATGAACGAATAATCACAATGACTGCAATTCCCTTTAATAATTGGACTGCTTTTGTTCCCTCGACTAAAATAATCACTTTATAAATAATAAACCAAACAACAATTATATCTAAAACGCTGACTAAAAAATCTTTAGAAAAAACGCTGTTTCCTAAAAGGTCCTGCCAGCTGGTTATATCAAATATTTTTTCGAAATACATAGACACGTTCATTCCTCTCTTCATTGAGGTTCTGTTCCAGTATAACATATTCTATTACTCGTGAAAACTCTGCCGGTCCGACTTTTCAGCAGAAAACGGCCGCTAAAAGTTTTCTGACAATAGATCAGAAACGTTTATTGCTGAACAGTTCACATAAAGACCACCGCTAAAAAATGTTGTGGGATTGAAGCCGCAATCTATTCAAAAAAAGTCGCCAAATCTGTTATTACCAACAGATCTGACGACAAAAACAGTATTTTTTCTTATGTGTTCATTCTAGACAAACGCATGTCCACATGAGGGATCCCATCTTCCAGATACTCTTTTGAAACTGAAACAAAGCCGAAATTCTTATAAAATCTTAATAAGTAGGCCTGAGCTTGAATCACAATGATCCGGTCAGAAAAAAGAACCTTTATTTGTTCTATGGCCTTCTCCATCAATAAGACCCCCAAACCTTTTTTTCGATGGTCCTTGTCTATTAAAACTCTGCCTATTCTTACTTGATCCGTTTCGGGAAAGATCCGAGCATAGGCGATCACCTGTTTATGCTCATTTTCAAGAAACAAATGAGTGCTGATTAAATCATATTCATCTACTTCCTGATAAGAGC
>JAATEZ010000359.1 GCA_015655485.1 Lactobacillales bacterium
ACCGAAACAAATAAAAAAGTCATCCCAATCTCCTCAACATTTTTTTACAAAAAAATATCAAATGTGATATGGATGACCTTATTTATATACATATTGCTATTACTAGAAGAGCCAGTTACATTTTGAGGATTTTGTAAAAAGATGCTATGAAAAAAAAACGTGTTCTAATAGAAATTTTGTCTATTTATCAATGTCGAATGTGACATCTTACATTTTGAATCAGCGGCCTTTTCCCTTACGAAATTTATTGGGGCAACAATTATCGATAAAAAAAAGGACATTGACATTGCATCAAAGAACTTCAACCTTGAATGAGAAACCCGCGGCAGAAAAAAGACACCAGCAGAGGAACCGGTGCCCTTGAAAGGAGTTGAAAAATGAAAAAGGGTTTTGTTTAGAGCTGTTTTATTTGGTATTTTTTATACTAACGGTCAAGCGCGAAAAAAGTGTGAAAAGTATGGTAAGAATAGGATAGGAATGATTAAAAAATTTTAAAAAGCGCCCTTCCTATTCTCGTTATTTTTAAACAATAAAGACAGGAATATTTTTTTTTACAAAAAAATATTCTGCTTCTGCGTGTATTCTTTATGTTCTAAATAAGCGACCATTTCCTCAACGTCCTGTACCTGATCAAGAAACTGATAAAAGGAAGCATCATTCAGCAGCTCGACCAACTCGGACATTGCAGCAATATGCGCATGATTATTGACCGCGCTTAAACAAAAAATATACTTGACCGGATCATTATATTTATCGCCAAATACAACCGGTTCCTTCAATACTGTGATTCCCAATCCGTTTTGTAATGCGCCCTCTTCCTTTTTAGCATGAGGAAGAGCCACATGTTTAGCTATTACTATATACGGACCCATCAGTTGAACACTGTTGACAGTTTTTTCGACATAGTTTTGAGAAACGATTCCATTTTTAACCAAGGGCTCATAAGAAAAGCGCAAAGCTTCCTCCCAATTGTCTGCCTTTACTTGTAAACGAATAAGATCTTTATGAATCATATCCAGCAAATGCAGATTTTGCTCATTCTGGATCGACCGGTGATAATTTTTAGACAGATACCATAGTAAATCGTTGGAAAGCTGATCACGGTCGGAAATCGCTGCATGTTTTTCGATGATTTTAAGCAGCGAATTAATGTCCATTTGTCTGGAATAAATATTCCCCAATTTTATATTAACCTCTTTTAAAACTTGATATCTTTCATCAGTAGACATTACCGGCTTCACTCTGACAACAGGAACTTGATTCAATTCTGATAAAGATACATAACTTGTTGTAAATATAATCCGGATTTCCTTTTTAAAATCGGAAAACTGAGAAATTTCTATCGGCTCAAAAAAATGTAATTCAGGAAACATTTCAGAAAGCTCATTATACAAAATAATAGAACTTCCGATCCCATTGGAGCAGACGATCAGTGCATTCTGCACTTTTGTTTTCAATTCGTCATTTTTGAGTGGCACTGTTTTTTTCTGGGAATAAATAGTCGCAAAATGAATCGTTAAATAGGCCAGTTCATCACTAGGAATCTCTCCGCCAAAAATCAATTGAAAGGGCTTCATGGTCTCTTCAACCAAACAGTATAATTCTTTATATTCTGATTGAATTCGCCGGCATAGCGGATTGAAAATCGGCAATTTGAAAATCAAGCGATAATAAGCGGGGCGAAAATGAGCATATAGTTGAATAAAAATAGTCTCAGTATTTTCGTAACGGCTGCCGCTGAGCGCTTCATACCTGGTCATAATTTCACCTACAATGTCCGAAATCAGCAAACAATCTCTGGTATTCTCTTTAATATCGCCAAAAGAAATCCCCAAAATCCAGGAAGCAATATAATAAATATCATTTTGTGCTATTTTTATACTCTTATTAAAGTTCTTAATAAGTTCCAAGGCAAATCGATATTCTTTGAAAGCAGCCATCATTTCTACTAATTTCGGCATATCTGATTCGGAAATGCTCTGATAGTGCATTCTTGAATTCATGAATATAAATATATAAATAAATTCCATTAAACGATCTTCAACAAAATGAATATTGTACTTTTCGGCAAGTTTTTCTATTACTGATTTGGAATAGGCAAATGTAGTCAAATGGTAAGAATGGATCATCATATCAAAAACTTTGGAGCTTTGATTTTCTGCTAGAGTAAAAATGACGTATCGCATCATAATACTGCGAATGTCCATTTCTGAGCCTTCAAGATAATAGCCTTTTTTTCGATTGTTTTTTAAATCAATTTTCTTATTTTCCAACCTCCGGCTGAGTTCTTTTAAATCTAAAAAAATAGTTGTTCGGCTTACTTTCAATTCGTCCATAAAGTGGTCCATCGTCAAATATCCAGAATGAGCAAAGAGCATCATGTAAATATAAATAATCCGTTCTTTTCTACTTAGATAATATTCCCTGGTGTCATAAAAAGTCCCAATTTCTTTTTTTATGACGGCCTTTGTTTTTTCCGAAATAGGAATCTCTTTTGCTGCTGTAATTACCAAAGGAGATTGTCCGTTTTTTTTTAAAAGATCATTTATTTTTTCCAGACGGTAAACTGTCTGCCTGCGCGTGATATGAATGCTTTTTTCAACAGCAGCTAAGGTCACATAGGATTTGTCAGATAAAAACTTCATAAAACTGATCATTTCGGCATCCATAATAATCCCCCTCCTTTATTCAAAATCACCCGATTCATTCCTGCCTTATTCTTGATTATATTCAAAAAAAATTTCACATTTATTCTGTATTTTTTATCAAAAAGAAATTACCGCAGAGTGAATGGATCGCGAAATCCTCTTCGCATTTTCAGTAATGTCTTCCTTTGTTCCTTTGGTTAATAAGCTTCCAAATGCCAGACAGTCCGCTCCATATTCTAAATAAGTTGATAAATTTTCCAAAGTGATTCCTCCGGAAATAAGAATCGGCATCGAAGGAATCGGTGTCTTAAAGACTTTCAAAAGTTTAGGTCCATAAAAATCTGATATTGGAAAAGCCTTAATAAACGTTGCGCCATATCTCATTGCCTCAACGGCCTCAGTCACCGAAGCACAGCCAGGAGCATAGGGAATTTGATATTGATTACACATTTTTGCCACCTCTTTACTAAAATTTGGCGCAATGATAAATTGGGCTCCGGATAAAACAGCCAGCCTTGCTGTCGCTTCATCCAAAACTGTTCCTGCTCCCACTATCAACTGTTCCACAAAGATTTTCTTGAGTCCTTGTATCATTTCACCGGCATTGGAAAGAGTATAACTGATTTCTAAACAATCGATCTTTCCATCTAGACAGCCCTGGGCAATCTCGCGTCCTCTTGTTAAGGAATCTGTACGCACAATAGCCAGCGCCCGTGTCTTTGTCAAACGATTTATAGTTTGTAATTTTCCCATATCTAAAATCTTTTCCTTTCTGATACAAACTAAAGTAAAATCCGCTTAATTCAATAAGCCATAAAAATTCAGCATCTCCCGAATTTTTTCATCTTCCCGCCGCCCTGTTTCGATTGCCGGAAATCGGGCTGGGCCGACTGGGATCCCGCTAAGTTCAACGGAACGTTTCAACATGACCGGAACAGTTCCCATATGCAGAACTGTTCGCAGAGGTTCTATTTTTTTCTGCAGTTTTTCTGCAGCGGCTCCATCATTTGCCAATAGTGCTTTATACAAAGAAACCGCCACTTCCGGAATCAGGTTGCTGGTTCCGGCAACAGCTCCTGCCGCACCTAAACGGATAGCCGCTGCTATCATAGAATCACTCCCTACAAGAACTTCCATATTTGTTCCCGCGACACTTTCCAAATAACCCTTCAGATTTTCCATGTCGCCGCTGCTGTCTTTGATTCCCATTATATTTGGGATTTGAGCCAATTCTTTAACTACTTCTTTTGACAAATTGTGTCCCGTTGATTGGGGGATATTATACAAAATAATCGGAATATGGATACTTTTTGCTATTCTTGTATAATGCTCAATTAATTCGCGATCACTTAGTTTAATAAAATAAGGAGTAATAATCGAAACCGCATCAACTCCCAGATTTTCCATTTTTTGAGATAAACAGATCGTTTCCTGAGTGGAACAGGTACCGGTTCCGGCATATACAGGTACCCGATGATCGGCAATTTCTACTACCTTTTTCACAAATTCGATTTTTTCCGACCCGGAAATAACATGAAACTCGCCGTTGCTTCCTAAGGCAAAAATACCGGAAATCCCTTTTTCAATTAAATGATCCATCAATTTTTCTGTTGCAGCATAATTGATTGTTTGCTCCCGATCTCGATTAAATGGCGTGACGATGGGAGTAATAATCCCTTCAAAACGACTCATAAATTTTCCTTCCCTTCTATTAATTTCAGATTGGGACAAAAGCCGATTAGTTTTAGCGACTAGAACAAAAAGCAGATAAGACACGTTTGATTATGAAATGATTTTTGCGATATTGTCGCAGAAACTGACTTTTGTCTTGTCTTTATATCTCTTTTAGAATGCTTTGCCCAATTGTCCCGCCTGGATGCCACTTCAAATATTGTTCTAAAGTCAAGTGTTTCTCATTTTGCAGCAATATGCTTAATGTTTGAAGTGCCAAAATTTCTACTAAAATAGAGGCACGCGGCGGTTTATTTAAATCATCGCCTTCTTTTTTCACTCCGGCGATCAGCACAACATTTCCAATATTTGCCAGCCAGGATTCAGAATTCCCAGTTACAGAAATAATTTTGGC
>JAATEZ010000195.1 GCA_015655485.1 Lactobacillales bacterium
TGCGCCATTGATTTCCTTCTCATGACGTGACTTAGTTATCACAAACCCTAAAACGAGACCTACAATTAAACCGATGATAGTAAGGAGTATAGCAAATATTGAATTCATTGAATCCACCTCCACTATCTAGTTATTTATTTACCTGTAGCATTTTTGATAAAAAAAGTTGCTTATCAATGTATTACTTTTATATGTGTGTTTGTGCAAAACCCACACAACTTTATTCTAATTGTTGAAAACAAGCGTGTCAACTTAAATTCACAGTTTCTCAATGAATTCTAAAAAAAACTGTTTAAAAAAAGAGTCACTAAAAAAAAGCCTCAAAAGGCTTTTCATTAATTGAAATAAAAACAAGCATTTTTTATTGTGGTAAGTTCTAAAAAAACTTATATCTTTCACTACTCTTCACCTGGGATTGTTTCTGTCTCTTCCAGTTTTTCTTCTCTTTTTATTTGTGTAGCAATATCATAAGCTTCACGAATTTTTTGGTTTAAGTCAAGGATTATATCAGGATGCTCCATCAAATAAATTTTAGCATTTTCCCTGCCTTGACCAATTCTTTCTCCATTATAACCATACCACGCACCGCTTTTGTCAACTATATCCTTTTCCACAGCCATATCAAGTAACTCTCCTTCTTGAGAGATCCCTTTGCCATACATAATGTCGACTTCCGCAATTTTAAATGGAGGAGCCACTTTATTCTTCACAACTTTTATTTTTGTGCGATTACCTACTATATCCGTCCCTTGTTTTATCTGTTCAGCTCGACGTACTTCCAAACGAATCGTAGCATAAAATTTAAGCGCACGACCACCAGGTGTAGTTTCAGGATTCCCAAACATAACTCCCACTTTTTCTCGTATTTGATTAATAAAAACAGCAATTGTTTTAGTCTTATTGATTGAACCCGACAATTTTCTTAAAGCCTGAGACATCAACCTAGCTTGCAAGCCTACATGAGTGTCTCCCATTTCACCATCAATTTCAGCTCGAGGTACCAATGCTGCAACTGAATCAATTACAACTATGTCTACCGCACCGCTTGAGACCAAAGCATCTGCGATTTCTAAACCTTGTTCACCAGTATCTGGTTGAGATAAAAGTAATTCATCAATATCAACTCCCAGATGTTGAGCATATAAAGGATCTAATGCATGTTCTGCATCAATGAAAGCGGCTGTCCCACCTTTTTTTTGAACTTCCGCAATTGCGTGTAAAGCAACAGTAGTTTTTCCAGAGCTCTCAGGCCCATAAATTTCAACAATCCTTCCTCTTGGATAACCACCCACACCTAATGCTACATCCAATGCGAGAGAACCACTAGGAACCGTTGAAATTTGCGTATCTATCTTTTCTCCTAACTTCATAATAGATCCCTTACCAAAGCTTTTTTCAATTTTTTTTAGTGCAGCATCTAATGCTACTTTGCGATCATCTGCCAAAGATATATCCTCCTTTAACTTTCCTACTTACATAATAGCGGTTATTTTACTAAAAGGCAAGAAAAAACGAACAAACATTCGCTTTTTTCTATCAACATTTCAAAATACTTCGACGCACCATATCCAATCCTGCCATAACTGCACTTTGACGAATATAAGAGCGATCACGATTAAAATGATATAGTTTAGTTTGAGTCTCACTGCCCTTACAAGCTAGACTGATCCAAACAGTTCCCGATTCATGTCCTTCCAGTTCTTCTGGTCCTGCGACACCAGTAAAAGAAAGACTATAATCAGTATCTAATATATTTCTGGCGTGTTCAGACATTTCTTTAGCACATGCAGCACTTACTACACCATGCTCTTTCAATATCTCTGGAGAAATATTTAGCAGTTTTTGTTTCGCCTCTTTAGAATAGGTTACGAAGCCGCCTTTAAAAATTTTAGATACTCCTGAAATATCGCCTAACATACTCTGAAAAAGTCCTGCAGTTAAACTTTCTGCACTAGTTATAGTCTTATTATTCTGTATTAATAACTGGACAACAACATTACCTAAAGAATTATTATCACCATAGCCATAAAAATACGTACCTACTTTTTCCATAATTTTTTCTTCAATGTGATCTAACATGTGGTTAGCAATATCTTCATTTACGGCTTTTGCAGTAATTCTCAACGTAACTTCATTTGTTTTGGCGTATGGAGCGACAGTTGGATTTGTTTGAGTTCTGATTAATTCATCCAATTCAGTTACCAACAAAGATTCCCCAATACCATAAAAACGCATGACACGTGAATATAGTTGATCCGGTTGAGGCAACATCTTTTTTAATAATGGTAACGCTTTTTCATAAAACATCGGTCGCAGTTCTCCGGGAGGCCCAGGTAATAGTAAATAATTTTGATTTTGATTTTGAACTAAACTTCCAACTGCTAAACCATTAGGATTTTCAACCAAAATACTTCCTTCAATAGTTAGAGCTTGGCGGCGATTATTTTCAGACATCGGCATTCCAGCATGTCTGATATATTGTTCAATTTTATCCATTGCCGTTGGATCTAAAATCAATTTTTTTCCAACATGGGTCGCTACAACATCTTTTGTTAAGTCGTCATCTGTTGGCCCCAAACCACCACATAAAACAACTAGTTGACTACGATTATCCGCATCTCTTAATATTTCTTCCAACCTCTCAACATTATCCCCAACGACCGTATGATAGTATACTTCAAACCCCAATGTTGCTAATTCCTGAGATAAATAGGTAGCATTTGTATTGACTACTTGACCTAATAAAATTTCTGTTCCAACTGCAATAATTTCCGCTTTCATTTTTTTCCCTCGTGATTTCCGCTTATATTTAATATACGCAATTTTTATTGTTTCATTTATTTTATCACAAAAAAAATTAATAAAATCACTATTTTTAGAAATAATGTCTTGCAAAATCAGACTAGAGAATGACGTATTAATTTTATTTGTATGTTAAAATAAATTCAGTAAGCAGCTTTGCTGTATTAATTATTAGAGGTGAAAAATATGTATCAAAACAATAATTCTATCTGGAAAATTATTCTCTTGATCGCTATCATTATTGGTGCAAGTATTTTGCTAAAACTTTTTGGTAGCGTTGTTGGTTTTATGTTAGGAAATATTCTTCCTTTTGTTTGTCTTATAATATTAATTCTTTTAATTTTTAAAAACCGTCGATGATTTATAGTTGTTATTCACAAAAATAATGTTAATTTAAATCAGTGAATATGCGCCTCTTTCATAACTTATCCACAATCAACCTGTGAATAAATGTGGATAAGTTATTTCTCTGAGGTATCTTTCTTCTTTCTTAACATATCACCTGGTTTTACAGGTTGTAAAACTGGCATAATTACAATCATCATTGGATTTGGAGCACAATCAATTAATTCCATGTCCTCATTCCACATCGTTGTTACAGTTTGATGAAAGTGCGTAAATCCGGGCCCATAAAATTCAATTTCATCCATAATACGAAAATGGTTTCTTTGCCTGATTGTAGCCATTTTTGTAGCAGAATCATAAGAAAGCACTTCTCCAATGAATTTAAAAACAGGATTTTTGCGCCGCTCACCATATAACTGTTCTTTTTCAGTTGGAATATGATAATAAAAACCTGTAGAGAGTTCTCTCTGAGCAATCTTCCATAATTCATCAATCCACTCTTGTTTACAGACATAGCTGGTGGGATTTTCTATATAACTGTCTACTGCTTCACGATATACATTAGCAACCGTTGACACATAATGAATCGACTTCATTCGTCCTTCGATTTTTAAACTATCCACACCATTTTTAATTAAATCAGGGATGCTTTCAATCATGGACATGTCAACCGCACTCATTGAAAAAGCCTCTTTATCCTTATTGCCACCTAACAAAGAATGATGTTTCTTTAACAAAGGCATATCAAACAAATCATATTTCCAACGGCAAGATTGAGAACAACCTCCTCTGTTAGCATCTCTTAAAGACATATGATTAGATAATGTACACCGCCCCGAATAAGAAATGCACATTGCACCATGGATAAAAACCTCTAACTCCATCCTTGTATGCTTACGAATTTCCTTAATTTCCTCCATTGAGACCTCACGGGCCAGTACAACCCTCTCCAATCCCTCTTTTCTCCAAAATTCCAAGGTCTCATAATTCGTTGCGGATGCCTGTGTTGATAAATGAATAGGTAAGCCAGGAGCTTCATTTATACAAATATCAATTAGTGCCGGGTCAGAAATAATTACGGCACTAATACCTATGTCTCGCAGTTTTCGAAAAAAAAGCCCAGCGCCATTAGCATTTCCTTCATGTGTAACCATATTTGCCGCCACGTACACTTTGGCATGATGATCCTTAGCAAACCGAATTCCTTCTTCCATCTCAGTAAAAGAAAAGTTTCCTGCCCTACTTCGCAATCCATAAGCATCACCACCAATATAAACAGCATCTGCTCCATATCGAATAGCTACCTTTAATTTTTCTAAAGTTCCTGCCGGAGCTAAGATCTCTGGTTTTTTCAGGTTCTTCAACAATTGTCAACTCCCTATTTTATATTGTTCGGATCCATTAAAAAAAAGCCCATATCCAACCCTCTGTTTTTAGGATGATTTTTTTTTACTTGTTCTTCTAGATGTATAGACAAATCTCGATTCCAATAATTTTCGTGAAAAGCCATTTTAGCTTTTACAAATTGTTGTGCTATTTTTACAAACTCGTCTCCTCGAGTAAAAATACCATCTAACTTCCAATGATCATATCCTAGCTCTATCAACTTATCAAGCTCCAACATTAAATTGATATCATTATCTGCAAAAATATGGGTTCCATTCAAATCTTCATAGATGGAATAATGAGTACTCTTTTTTTGGGGTTCTGATAAAAACAACCCTCTATCACGAGTAGCAGCTTCTTTAACATCAATATAAGAAAAATAATTTTGAACTAACGGACGTTTTGACTGGTGGATGCATGTAGCTCCATAAACCAAAACTTCACCATAAATTTTTAACTGAGGGGCCATTGCATTTAACTCCAAAAAAGGAACTTCACGAGCAATAACACTACCAACAGCTCCTTTTTTCGCCCAAAAATTCACTTGACGGGCACTTGTTACTAGTGTTTCACCATCATATATATAATCAATTGGATATTTATTCCTTTGTAAAATAAAAATAACTCCTGGATCGCCAATAGTCACCTGATCTACATTCAAATCTGCTAAAAAACTTAAATATTCTGGTATTTTCCCCATTGTTTCCTGGTGCATTATCGCGTTTACTGCAACAGTGACCTTCTTATTTTGATTATGGGCCATTTTAACAATTTCTTTTTGATTTTCACGTGAAAAAGATGCTGGTAAACGCAGACCAAATGTATCTTCTCCTATATAAAGTGTGTCGATTCCAATTTCCAAAAGCCGTCGTGCTTGATCTACAGACTCAGCTGTAGCTGTCAAATTGACCATTACTATCTAACTCCTTCATTAGATTTTCTGAATCAATGTATCTGAAATATAGTAAATCCTAAATTTTAATAAAAATAAATTCATTTTTTTCAAAAAAGGAGCAATCTCCATAATCCGCTATCAAGGAAGGAGACTGCTATTTGTTTTTAAGAATGGTCAGACTGGAACAGCCTGCAAAATTTTCTTTTTTGTTTCTCCAATAACAGTTACTGTAATTTTATCTTTAGTAGCACCAATGGTCACTTTATCTCCCAATCTAACTTGTCCAGATAAAATCGCTTCGCTTAGGCGATCCTCTACTTCTTTCTGCAAAGCTCTTCGAATCGGGCGAGCTCCATACTCTGGATCAAACCCAGCCTTCCCAATTACTTCCAAAGCTGCTGATGTAATCTTTAATTCGATATCTTGTTAAGCTAAACGATCAACGATTGATCGGCTCATGATTTTGACAATTTTCTTTAATTCATCTTTCTCTAATGAATGAAAAACAACAGTTTCATCAATACGGTTCAAAAACTCTGGACGAAAAGCTTTTTTTAGTTCTTCTAAAATACGTTTTTGCATTGCATTATAATCTTTTGTTACATCTAAAACATTAAACCCAACCGATTTTTCCTCACGCAAAGCTGTTGCTCCAACATTAGAAGTCATAATTAAAATAGTGTTTCTAAAATCAACTTTACGCCCCTTAGCATCTGTAAGGTGTCCGTCATCTAAAACTTGTAGCAAAATGTTAAAAACATCCGGGTGCGCTTTTTCTATTTCGTCCAGCAAAACAACAGAATAAGGTTTTTGTCGAATTTTCTCTGTTAATTGACCACCTTCATCATACCCAACATATCCTGGAGGAGAACCAATCAAACGACTTGTACTATATTTTTCCATATATTCAGACATATCAACACGTACCAGTGCGTCTTCAGTACCAAACATTGCTTCAGCTAAAGCCTTTGCCAATTCTGTTTTGCCAACACCTGTTGGGCCTAAAAACATAAATGAACCAATTGGCCTATCTGGATCCTTTAAACCACTCCTTGCTCTACGGATTGATCTGGAAACTGCTTTCACCGCTTCATCTTGCCCCACAACACGTTTATACAAAACATTTTCCAATTCTAACAATCGTTCGCTTTCTTTTTTTTCTAACTGTTGCAAAGGAATTCCCGTCCACTGTGAAACAACTGACGCCACATCTTCTCCAGTTACCTTATTAGCATATCCCTTACTCTTTCGTTCCTCAATAGTTATCAATTGTTCTAATTTTCGAAGCAATTTTTTTTCTTTGTTGCGCAGCTTAGCAGCTGTATCAAAGTTTTGAGAGTGAATCGCCTGTTCTTTATCTATAACGATTTCTGTGATCTTTTCTTGCAGTTTTGTGACCTCAGAAGGTTCATTTGAACTATCTAAACGGACTTTTGCTGACGATTCGTCAATTAAATCAATAGCTTTATCAGGCAATTGTCGAGAGTTTATATAGCGAATAGATAGTTGTACTGCTTCATGAACAGCTTCATCCGTTATTTCAACATTATGATGCTCCTCATAACGAGAGCGTAAACCTAAAAGAATTTCCTCTGCTTCTTCGGCTGTCGGTTCGTCCACTTGAATTGGAGCAAACCGACGTTCTAACGCAGAATCTTTTTCAATATATTTCTGATACTCATCTAAGGTCGTTGCGCCAATCGTCTGTAACTCTCCTCGAGCCAAAGCGGGTTTCAGTATGTTAGACGCATCAATAGCTCCTTCAGCCCCGCCTGCTCCAATTAAAGTATGCAACTCATCAATAAAAAGTATAACATTTCCATCACGGTAAATTTCATCGATAACTTTTTTCATTCGATCTTCAAATTCGCCTCGATATTTTGTTCCAGCTACCATAGAACCCATGTCAAGCATCATTAAACGTTTATTACGCATATCGGATGGAACTTCAGCTGCAATTATTTTTTGAGCCAATCCCTCAGCGATTGCCGTCTTTCCAACTCCAGGTTCACCAACTAAAACAGGATTATTTTTAGTTCTACGACTAAGAATTTGAATTAATCTTTTTACCTCTTTCGCTCTTCCAACTACTGGATCCATTTTCCCTTCTTTAGCTAAAGCGGTCAAATCTCTTGCCAATGAATCTAGAGTAGGAGTTCCTTCATCATTATTGTGATTTGTTGCTTTACGCGTTTTTCCTTGACGATTACTATTTTGTGGATCTGATAATCCAATTTTCTTTAAAACAAGCTGTCTCATTTTAGGCAAATTTAGGCCTAAATTAGATAATACCCTAGAAGCAAGAATTTCTTCCTCCCTTAAAAGACCCAGCAAAATATGTTCAGTACCAACACTAGGAGCTCCTAAACGTTTTGCTTCATCACTAGCAAAAGCTAAAATCTGCTTAGCGCGTGGAGAATAAGGAAGATAAGTTCCTTGTGGATAATTTCTAATTGTACCATATCCAGTAAGCGATTCTATTTCTTCTCTAACATCTTTTTCATTAGCCCCTAGCTGTCTAAGCGTTTTTCCTGCTATCCCTCCAGGTTCAACTATTAAACCTAATAATAAATGTTCTGACCCTACAGATTGATGGCGAAAATACTTGGCTTCCTCTTGAGCAATAGCCAATACTGCTTTAGCTTTTTGTGTAAATAATTCATCCATTATCAATCACTCCGTTTCTTCATAGCTTAATCGCTCAATATAGCTTCGCATTATTCTTGATCGAATATGATTTTCCTCATCAGAAATATCTTGAAAGACCTGTTTGCTCATTCCTGCTATCATTAGGTTCCCTTCACGTTTAGTTATTATTTTCTCCTCATATAACTTCTGTAAAATAGCCAGTGCATCATTGAAACTCAACTCCTCATCAATCATCCGCTCTAATGCGACAAACAGTTGATTATCATCAGACAAATTAACTTTAATAATACGAATATACCCTCCTCCACCACGTTTACTTTCCACTAAATATCCTTTTTGAATTGTAAATCTAGTGTTTATAACATAATTAATTTGTGAAGGAACACAGTTAAATTGATTAGCCATTTCAATTCTACGAATTTCAATTTTTTCATTATCATCCAATATTTGTTTCAAATAATTTTCAATTAAATCTGAAATGTTTTGATTATTCACAGTCCTCATTCCTTACATTTTTGACTAATATTGACCTTTATTATACAAAACATATCTTAATTAATAAAGCAGTTTGTTTTGGGAGAACACATTATTTGTTTGAAAAGCTTAAAGTAATCTAATAGGATGATAACCATTAGTTGGTTATCAGATCTCTCACCTCACTTATCTTATCTCTTTGATTAACTGGTAATCAAGAAAAAAGTACTTGTTTATAGGGCTGTTTGATAGAAATGTCTGGATAAATAAGGTTATTTTATGTCCAAAAAAAGTTAAATTGAAGCACTAGAAAAGGTAAAAGTTGTTGGACGATAATCTAAACAACGAAACCAGTCAGAGGACTGCCGTCAAGATATGTCACATAAACAAATGCAGTGTTCACGACTGGAGGATTAGGATTTACAAAGTAAAAGGTCCGTCAGGATTGTTCGAGCAGCCCAAAAACAAATGGTATTCAAAAAAGTTAAAGCTTTCATGTAACCACTTATCCTGCTGGAAAAGGCTCTCTTGATGAACTGTATATAAAGTATTTCTTGATAGTTGCTTCGTTTAATCCTACTGTACTGACGTAATATCCCTCTGCCCCAAAATGGCGATTTCCAAATTTATATTTTAAATTTGCATGCTTATCAAACATCATCAAAGCGCTTTTCCCCTTCAAAAATCCCATAAAACTTGAAACGCTTAATTTTGGCGGAATGCTCACCAGTAGATGAACATGATCGGGCATCATATGACCTTCTAGAATTTCTACTCCTTTATATGAACAGAGTCGCTTTATTATCTCTTGCAAACTTGCTCTATATTGATTATAGATTATTTTTCGTCTATACTTTGGGGTAAAGACAATGTGATACTTGCATAACCACTTTGTGTGGGATAGACTGTTTGCTTGTTTCGCCATTCTTTTCTCTTCCTTTCGTTTACACTATAGCCTGAACAACTATATTTTAAACTTTGGAAGAGATTTTTTGTAGAACCTTTTGCTCCCCACCCGCATAGCAGGTGGTTTATTGTGGGTCTATATTATTTGGTGTTGTTACTCAAAAATGAGTCGGGACACCCAATCTTTTTTTATAACACAAAAAAGCATTTGATTCCTCTATAATTAAGTTGCTGAACCAAACTATCAGGAGGAAAATCAAATGCTCTTACCTAAGAATATCAGATTAAAGGACAAAAATACAGATGCTGTGCTCAAACAATTACTAAACATCAAAGACTCAAACCTTTTCTTTTCCAAACATGTCCTCACGAAAGAAAAAGTGAAGGGGTGTATAGCCAATGTTTGTACCGGTGTATTGACCTATACACCTAAACGGTGTGCTTGTTGCGGCTTTGATCACGTGATTCGTCATTCGTATAAAGAGTGCTGGATTCAATTCATTCCTTTTCAGGAAGTGCCTACCTATCTTCATCTTTTTAAGCAACGATTTTTTTGTAAACGATGTGGCCATACTTTTTCCGCCAAGACTTATTGTGTTGCAGAAAATTGTTCCCTTTCTCGTGCGTTGAAGTTTGCCATTGCAATGGATTTAAAGAAAAAGATTTCCATGAAAGACATTGCCCAGCGCTATTTTGTTTCTGCTAAGACAGTTGAACACGTCTTAGATTCTTTCTTTAAAGAACCTCAGTTTAAATCGAATTACTTACCAAAAAATTTATCTATTGATGAATTCAAGGGAACCAACGACTGTGAGGGGGCGATGTGTTTTATTCTCAGTGATGCCCTAACGGGCAAAATCTTTGATATCTTTGATGATCGGAAAAACTTTAAACTCATGGCTTATTTTCTAAGATTTACGCAGAAAGCTAGACAACA
>JAATEZ010000339.1 GCA_015655485.1 Lactobacillales bacterium
ATTTCAATATAATCATAAAACTTAGCTCGGTTTTTAGCTTCTTCGATTCCTTTTTGCATCATTGCTTGAAAAATTTCACCATTACTGCAAGCAGAACCAACAATTATTCCCTCTCTCAGCTTTGTTAACTGTGACCGTGGAATTCTGGGAACCCGATAAAAGTAATTAATATTGGACATGGAGATCAGCTTAAACAAATTTTTCAAACCAGCCTGTGTCTGAGCCATTACTATTGCATGAAATGGACGCGCCCGTTTGTAGGCATCCCCTTCACCAATATGCTGATTCAATTCGTCATGGTAAAGCATATTGTAGCGCTCTTTTGCATCTTTTAGAAAAACCCAGCATAGATAACCTGTTGTTTCGGAATCATAAACAGCGCGGTGATGCTGCTCCAAGTTAACGTTGAACTTTTTAGCCAGGACATTCAAGCGGTGACTTTTAAATTCCGGATGAAGAAAACGTGATAATTCCAGTGTATCTATAACAGGATTTACAGCTTCTGGAATCTTATACTTTCCGTAGCTTGTATTTAAAAAACCCATATCAAAGGTGGCGTTATGAGCGACTAATATGCTCCCTTCTGAAAAAATCTTAAAAAGATTTAATACTTCTTTTTCTGTTTTTGAGCCCGCAAGCATTTCATCCGTGATCCCTGTCAAATTGACAGTCGTCTGTGAAAGCGGGTGCCCGGGATTGATAAACTCTTCAAAAGTGGCCACTACATTTCCTTTGTGCATCTTCACAGCAGCCAACTCGATGATCGTATCATAGACCGCTGAAAGACCGGTCGTTTCCACATCAAAAACAACATATGCGGCTTCTGAAAGTTCAATATGCTGCTCATTATAAGCGATCGGCACCCCATCGTCGACTATGTTCGCTTCTACGCCGTAAAGAATTTTGATGCCATTCTTTTTACCGGCACCATAAGCTTCAGGAAAAGATTGGGCACCGCCGTGATCCGTGATCGCGATCGCAGGGTGTCCCCACTTCGCTGCTTGTTCAACCAATGAAGTGATCGAATTGGTGGCATCCATCGTACTCATATTAGAATGAAGATGTAATTCAACCCGTTTTTCCCCGTCAGGCGACTGATCTTTGCGTGCCGCATGTTTTACTTCCATGATATCTTGGGCATTCATCACAAGATCTCTCATAAAAGTATCTTCTTGTACGCTGCCGCGAACTTTAAGCCACACTCCTGTTTTAATAGCAGCAAATATTTGTTTATCTTTTTCATTATTAGAAAACTTTTTCACTGAAAAAGAAGAAGTGTAGTCAGTCATCTTGATAACGATGATCTGACGATCCGATTTCAAGCTGCGAACTTCCACATCAAAAACATACCCTTCGATAACCACGCGCTTTTCTTCTTCCAAAATGTTTCCCATAGGCATCACGAGATCTTCTTTAGGTATCATACGGCCCAACTGGATGGGTCCGCTATACTCAGGCAAATCAGCATTTTGCTGTTTCTTGCGCTCTGCAGATTTTTCAATGGCGGCAGACGCCTGCTGCATCAACTGCTCGTGCTGCTCTAATTGTTTCGCTTCAAAAACTGCCCGCAGTTCTGCTTCTTTTTTTTCATCCATAACAGGCTCTATTTTAATTTTGGAAAAACCAAAACTCTGATAATTCGCTTCGATGATCGGCAAATACTGCTGTTTCAAATAAGGGATGACTCCTTGAGAATCCACCGGAAGCAGAATCTTGCCATCCGCTAAATAAGGAAAATTTTTAGCTAAGGTCTCATGTACGATCGGTGAATCGCACCCTTCTCCTTTTAAAGAAAAAGGCCAGTAATCAACTAAAAACTCAGCCGTAAAGCTTTGATCGCCTGCTTCAATGATCAAATCGACCTCGGCGATCGCTTGAAAGGCCACTTGGATATTTTGCAACAGATTTTGATAGATCGCCACTGGCAAAATCGTCGCAAATCCTAGATGAAACTCCCAAACACGACTTTTTTTATGGACGACTACTTTATTGACAGAACCATCCCGCAAGACCGGTTCATTGGCAGCCAGTTCTTCAAGTTGGATCTGCTGCATTAATTTTTCAAAAAGCTCTTTTGGGCTTAAAGACATGATAGTATACCTCCTAATAGTCTTTGACCATGAAAGAGGGCCTTCAACAAAACTGTTGATGCCCTCTGCTAATCTATATTATACTATTTATTTTGAAATTTTTCAGTAGTAAATTATTTTTCTTGATCAGATAAAATACGGATCGTACTGATCAATTCTTCTTTGCGGACTTCAATGGTTTCCCCTGTCTGTCTGATCTTTACCTCGATAATATCA
>JAATEZ010000484.1 GCA_015655485.1 Lactobacillales bacterium
CAAAGAATGTTTCTCTGATAGCGATTTCCCCTTGTTCTAAGGCGGCAGACTCTGTTTCAAAGAGTTCTTTGAAACGCGCATCGACTGTTTTTTCAGCTACTAAATGATGCAGTCGGGCAAAATGTTCTAAATAATAACGATCCTGAACAAATAATACCGAAAAACTTTTTCAGGCAGGGTTCCGGCGATCAATTGCTGAATAAAGCGATGCTGGCGGCTGGCTTCCCATAATGGTTCATATTTTAATCTGATGGTTTTTGTAAAACTTGTCATTTATATGTCACACTCCGATCCATAAGATAATTCCGTAACAGATATTATAAAGCAGCAACAGTCCCAGCGGATAAAGCAGATCTTTTTTATGAAAAGCGCAACGCTCATAATGGGTTCTTGCCTGGTTCTCTTCGTAACCGTGCGAATCCATGGCCTCTACTAATTCATCTGTCCAACGTAAGGCGGCCAAAACACCTTGAAAGATCAGCTGAAAAGAAAACGGCGTGACCCGTTGTCCTCGTAATAAAGTGGCTTGTTTGATCTTTTTGATTTCTCTTGTGATCATTGGTAAAAAATGTACCCCTGCCATCATGCCGTAAATAAATTTAGAGGGCACTTTTAGGACTTGTTCGAGATAAGAAAATAACTCCTCCAAATCGATCGTTGCTGCTAGAATGATCCCTAAAACAGCAAAGACGTAGATTCTGGAAGCATATAAAAAACTATTGAACAAAGGTGCGTTCTCAGAAAAGTAAAAAAAGGAGAACCATGTTCCTAAAGCAGGAAAACTCGCGATAGCTAAGGGATAAAGATATTTTTTGACTGCTACCTTACAGTGGATCAAATAAAGCAGAGCTATCAAGAATGTGAGCAGATTCATGGCGATGCTTCGGGAAAAGGAAAGCTCTAAAGCAACAGCCAGGATCAATAAAAATTGGTTAAAAGGATTCATAGTATCCCCCGGTAGGCCAATGTTTGGTTTTCATAATGAATATGATGATCCGCGTAGCCTCTCAAAAAACTGGTTTGATGGCTGATCATAAGGATGGTCTTGCCCTGATCGGCAACAGCTTTTTGCAGTAATTCTAAAATTTGTTCAGCGGATTCCTGGTCGAGCCCAGCCAGGGGCTCATCTAAAAGCAAGACTTCGCGCTCTAATAAAAGCATAGCTAAAATCTGCACTTTTTTCTTTTGGCCGGTACTCAATTGATAAAGATTCGCTTCTTTTTTATCAGCAAGGTGAAGCCTTTGTAAAATCTCGGCTATTTCAGCTGAGCTGTATGGATTTGTTTGCGCCATTTTCAAACTGCAGGCCAATTCTTCTTTTATAGTCATTTTTAAAAATTGAGAAGAACTATTTTGGAAGGCCATCGTGACCTGTTGATAATAGCGGCTGCGTTTATGTTGAAATTTTTGGATCTCTGTTCCATGGTAAAAAATGGCGCCCTCATATTTATGCAATAAGAGCATGGATTTGAATAAAGTGGATTTTCCGCAGCCGTTGACTCCGGTCAGAACTGTCATTTTTCCCTTGTAAATGTCGAAATTCGGTACTTGAAGCAGCCGTCGTCCTCCTTGCGAGATTGTTAAATCGTGAAATGAAAAAACAGTTGTTTCATGCGGAGCAGGCAGTGCCGCTGGAAAAGGACGCTTTGTTTTCAGCCCTGAGAAATAGGCAGCGGCTTTCATCATGGGAATGTCAGTTTTTTTCGGTTGAAATAACGCTACTTCATCGACGATATTGGCATAGCCGGTTGGATCATGATCCACCAGGATGATGGTCTTGCCTGATTCGCGATTCATTTGTTTTAATTTTTGCAGCAAAAACTTTCTGTTCTCAGGATCAATATTTGCAAAGGGTTCATCTAATAAGAGACAGTCCGTATCCATCGCCAGAATCACAGCCAAAGCTGCGCGTTGTTTCTCACCGTCTGAGAGAGTATAAATAGGTCGGTTCTTCAGGCCGGTTAATTCGACAAACGCCAAGCTTGCGGCTATACGTTGCTGCATTTGCTCTGGAGGCAGCTGCTTATTTTCCAGGGCAAAAATAATTTCCTTTTCCGGAGTCGGTAGTGTGAATTGGGTCGCAGGTTCTTGAAAAAGAACGGCCATGTGCTTTCTTAGTTCAAAGGGAGTGATTTGCGGCAATGGCATCCCAAAAATTTTAACCAGACCAGTAGTCATTTTCCCTTTATATTTAGGATACAGACCGGCCATTATTTTTAAAAGAGTGGATTTCCCTGAACCGGATTGTCCGGTAAGCAAGCTGATTTTTCCTCTGGAAAAACGAATGGAGACATTTTGTAAAATAGCTTCTTGTTCCTTCTGGTAGGAAAAAGTAATGTGATCAGCTTCCAATTTTTCCATCATGGGCCTTACCTTTCTTCCACTGATAATGGAACAGCTTTAGCTAATTTTTTTACTAACTTGAACGTGATCAAAACATTAAAGAAAAGTACAGATAGAAATCTGACCGCAAGCAAGGCGAGGATCATCCAAGTAGAGTATTGACCATAACCATTTTTGAAAAATTCATAAACAAAACTGAAAATAGTTGTTCCCACAGCAGCAATCAGCAAAGTGACCGCATTAAATCGTTTATATTTGAACACCGCAAAACCTATTTCGCTTCCAACGCCTTGGATCAACCCGGAAAGTATGACTGCTGGTCCCATGTAGGAGCCGTACAAAGCTTCTGCAACTGAGGCGATCAGCTCTCCAAAAAGAGCAGCCCCCGGTAGTTTTAACCAATATCCGCTGATGCTGGCGGCCATCGTCCATAAACCAAATAAAAGCTCATTAGCAAAAGGCGCCAGACCAAGCGGAGTTAAAAGTGCTGATAAGGCACTGTAGAGATAATCGGTGCCTGTGAAAACTACGCCAAAAACTAGTGCGGTCAAGGTGACCAATAGAATATCTTTTGTATGCCAAACTCTTCTTGCCACTTTTTCTCCTTCTTTCTAAATCTTTGATTTCTGATGATTGTTCAGCCAAAATACAACCTGCAATAGAGATTTCACTCAAATAGAGTGATGAAAAAGTAATGATAAGTTCATAGATGCGATAAATTGACTGGGTTCAAATAGAAAGGAGACGCTAAGATAATCTGCATAGAATTTTTTGCACAAAAAAACACTATAACTTTGCCTAGTTATAGTGTGACGAATCATGCTTCAATCATGCTTCCTATAGTCACTTCCCTACGCAAGTATCAACTTACAGGTTCAAAGGGATCGGATTCGTTAAAAACCCATCTCAGTCCTTCTTTAAGGACACCCCTAGTGTTTAAATAGCTGTTCAATTGCTTTCATAATAGTTGATTCAATGACACTTGTCAAGGGACAAGAAGACTTGATAAAATAAGTTGTTACCAATAAATGATTATTTCCTAGAATAACTGCTGGTAGTTTGCTACAATAGACGAGAATGATTTTTTAGAAAATGGAGGACTATAAAATGATTGCAGCAAGTGATCTTAAAGCAGGAATGACATTTGAACAAGATGGTAAGCTGATCAAGGTATTAGAAGCGAGCCATCACAAGCCAGGTAAGGGGAATACGGTTATGCGGATGAAATTACAGGATGTTCGTTCTGGTGCGAATATTGAAACGACAATGAGGCCGGAAGAAAAAGTAGAGAAAGCATATATAGAAAGCAAAAATGTTCAATACTTATACAGTCAAGAAGATATCGCCAACTTCATGGATCTAGAAACTTATGAGCAGTATGAGATATCAACGGCTGTTATTGAAAATGAGTTGAAATATTTATTAGAAAATATGGAAGCGAAAATTCAATTTTTTGGTGCTGAAGTCATTGGAATCACTTTGCCTACAACGGTTATGCTTAAGGTAGTGGAAACACAGCCTTCTATCAAGGGATCAACTGTTACCGGTTCCGGAAAGCCGGCTACTTTGGAAACAGGACTTGTAGTGAATGTTCCAGACTTTATTGAAGCAGGGGAACTATTAGAAATCAATACGCAAGAAGGCGCCTATGTCAAACGAGCTGCCAAATAATCGGGAAGTGATCGGTTCGAAAACATCGGCATCAAAGCAGAAGAATAAAAAGAAAAACTATTATAATGTAACTAATGATGAGAAACCTTGGATTGTTCTAATTCCAAGGTTTTTTGGTGGAGTTTGCAGTAAAAACGGCTGTTTATGATTTATTTGGCAAAATGCTAAAATTTAAATGCGATCGAAAAATTCGCGATAAAGCAGAGCGGACAAAATCGCAGAGCCAATTTGATACAGCGGGGATGAAATTGAAAAGCTCAATGAATCAAAAACAGCTGGAGCAACCGCATTGGCTTATTCCCTTGTAGTTGAATGGCATGCTCAGTATTTGCAATCAATGTTGGTGCCGGTGCTCTTTGTATTATATTTGCTATCCCAGACTTTATTGGCTGGATTTTGCCATATTTTTGTTCTAGCAAAATATATGCAGCAAAATCAGAGAAAATCACGTCTTTGATCGATAATAAATATGACGAAATTTACGAAGTGAGCAAACGAGTCAATGTGCGATTAATGGAGACGAAAGGGATTATAGTTGTTGTGGTATCCACAGGAGTTACACAGAAAAATCAGTCATTAGAGATTTAATGATTTTTTCTACTGATTAGTAAACCAGTTCAAATTATACCAAGTAGTGCCGAATCGGTGGAATTAAGAAGGATCCCAGGCCATTTAACGAAGACCGATATCGTTTTTTCTTATCACTTTTTAACGAGAATTGAAAAATGATAAGAATTTTGAATCTTTTGAATTTGAAACATTCCATGATTATTTCTGTCACAAATTTCAAAAGCAGTTGGCTTTCCGGGCAGACGGCTTTTAATCTCTATGTTTCTAGCGGCAGGATCCCTTTACCTATGGATTGGTGGCTTCAAACTGCGTCTACTTTCTTTCTACTGATTGAGGCCTTTGCTTTTGGTTATGAAGATTATCTTCACAGGAAGGGATAGAAATAAAAAAACGAAGTTGGCCTGTTTTACATGGGTATGGATGCTTTTTTTCGCAGAGTCAAAACGCGGCATCCTATTATCACGATAGTGACTAAAATAGATCTTTATTTAACGTTTCTGGATCACGGTTTTTTTCATCTCAATGAAATAAATCCCAGCGTATATTATTCTGTCTGAGTCTATTCTGGTCTTTGTAAAGTTCAAGATAGTTGCACTTTGGCCGCTCTTAGAATACTATTTAATGAACAGCAAATTAAGGGGGAGAAAAAATGTGCACAGGCTTAACCTTACGGACAAATGACGGTTCTCAATTTTTAGCTCGAACGATGGATTTTGGCTTCCAACTAGATGGAAAACCGATAGCAATCCCACAAAATTATGAATGGTGTTCTCATCTTGGAGCAAAACAGATTTCTAAGTATGCTTTTTTGGGAACGGGGAAAAAATTAGAAGAATATTTTTTTGCCGATGGGATCAATGAAAAAGGAATGGCTATCGCTGAGCTTTATTATCCTGATGAGGCGGAATATAGTCTTGATTTGGTGGAAAATAAGTTGAATTTAGCTCCATATGAATTTATTATGTGGGTCTTGGGAGAAATAGGCAGCATTGAAGAATTAAAGGCGAGGATTTCTGAAATCAATTTGGTGAGTGCTCAAATATCTCTGCTTGGCATCGTACCTCCGCTTCATTTTATGCTCACGGATCGAACAGGACAAAATGTGGTCGTGGAGACGAATAGTCAGAAACTAACGATCAAAGATAATCCGGTTGGTGTTATGACAAATAGCCCGGAATTAGAGTGGCATTTAAAGAATTTAAACAATTATATTGCTTTACAACCTAAGAATTATGCAAATAAAAAGCTGGCTGATCTGACAACCAGGCCTTTTGGTCAAGGCTCAGGAACCATGGGTTTGCCTGGCGGATTTACTTCCCCTGAAAGATTTGTTCGAACGGTTTTTATCAAAGAATATATTGAGCAGG
>JAATEZ010000018.1 GCA_015655485.1 Lactobacillales bacterium
AAAGAGCAAAAAATGCTGGCTTTCAAGGAAAATAAGACACAGATTTTAGTTTCGACCACGGTCATTGAAGTAGGTGTAAATGTTCCTAATGCGACGATCATGCTCATTATAGATGCTAATCGTTTCGGGTTGGCACAATTACACCAATTGCGAGGAAGAGTCGGCCGAGGTAAAAAAGCTTCCCATTGTATTCTAGTGGCGGACCCTAGAAATGAAGTGGGGATTGAGCGTATGAAAATAATGACTGAAACAACAGATGGTTTTGTCTTAAGCGAAAAAGATTTACAAATGCGCGGACCAGGTGAATTTTTCGGAGCACGCCAATCCGGAGTGCCGCAATTTCAAGTGGGAGATCTGGTCAGGGATTTGCCTATACTGGAGACAGCAAGAACAGAAGCAATTCTTTTGTGGCAAAAATCAAATTGGTGGATGCTTTTAGAGAATAAGGCGTTAGCTGACTATTTGATCCGTCATGAACAAGAAGAAAAATATTTTGACTAATAAGAATCATGTTAAATTAAGCAGGAAAATTAATAGAGGAGGAACAGGTTTGAGAATAGCAGTAGATGCAATGGGCGGAGATCATGCTCCAAAAGCGATCATTGAGGGAGTTATGTTAGCTCAAGAAGATTTTCCAGAGCTGGAATTTTTATTGTTTGGAAAAGAAACTGAGATTAAAAAATATCTTAAAAATGAGAAAAATATTAGAATTGTTCATACAGATGAAAAGATAGAAAGTGACGATGAACCAGTCAAAGCGATCCGACGCAAAAAAAATGCTTCTATGGTTTTAGCGGCACTGGCGGTAAAAAACGGGGAGGCAGATGCTGTTTTTTCAGCCGGGAATACCGGAGCCTTATTAGCAGCAGGACTATTTATTATTGGCCGTATAAAAAATATTGAACGGCCGGGGCTGATGACAACGATGCCTACACTTAAAGGGGCCAAATCAGGATTTGATTTCATGGATATGGGAGCAAATGCCGACAGCAAACCGGAGCATCTTCTGCAATACGGGATATTAGGCTCATTTTATGCTGAAAAAGTCAGAGGAATCCAAGAGCCTCGAGTGGCTTTATTAAATAATGGAACGGAAGCTTCCAAGGGCAGTGAACTGACAAAAAAAGCCTATGAATTGTTGACTGTTGAACCGAAAATTCATTTTATAGGCAATATAGAAGCTAGGGAATTGCTGAATGGAGAAGCTGACGTAGTTGTGACAGATGGTTTTACTGGAAATGCAGTGCTGAAATCAATTGAAGGAACTGCGCTGTCTTTGATGGGGATTTTAAAAACGTCGATCATGGATGCGGGAATAAAAGGGAAAATAGGAGCACTTTTACTGAAGGATTCACTGCAGGGATTGAAAAGCCAGATGGATTATTCCGCTCATGGCGGAGCAGTCTTATTCGGGATCAAGGCACCAGTTATAAAAACGCATGGCTCTACTGGACCGGAGGCAGTAAGATATACGATTCGACAAATCCATACGATGCTGGAAAGTAATATTATAGAAGACCTAGTAACTCAGTTTGAAACAGAGAGCGGTACTAAAAATCAATGAAAGTTAATTTTAATCTCTCCTGTTAAATCAGAAACAGAAAAAAGAATAGACAAAAAGGTTGTTTATCAGTAGAATAGGAATAGTTATGGATCCATTTGCAATGAATTGATATTTAGCGACCTAATAGAAAAAATACAAAAGTGGAGGTGAAAATAGTTGACAAGAGATGAGATATCACAAAAAGTAGGGAATATTGTTATAAAGCATTTTGACATTGATTCAGATAAGGTGACAGATCAAGTGAGGATCAAAGAGGACCTCGATGCTGATTCTATCAGCGTAATGGAATTTGTTTTAGAATTAGAAGATGAGTTTGGGACTGAGATTTCCGATGAAGATGCTGAAAAAATTGAAACCGTTGGAGCTGCAGTCGACTATATAGAAAAACATCAAAATAATTAGAAAAACGTCTTTAAACAGACTGTTGTAAATTGAATGTTATAAAAACAATAAAAAAGAAGCAATGATTAAAAATTTTTAATTATTGCTTCTTTTTTATTGTTTTTAGTATAAAATGATACGAATCAAATCTAAATTTTTCTATAGAGTTTAATTTTGTCTAGTTGAGTTGTAGCAAAAGCTCGAGTCATTGTTTACTCCTTATAAAAATAAGGCAATGAATTAGACGTGGTTTGAATTGTTTGAATTTATTGACAATAAGAGATTATTTTTCTGAGTTTCAATCTGTAAAAAAGAAAGGGGTATTCTATTGGCTGCCGGGGATCAATTATTAGATATTCAAGATCTGCATACTGGATTTCGAATAAAGGATGAGTATTATGATGCAGTAGATGATGTTTCGCTTACTTTAGATAAAAATGAGATTTTAGCTATTGTTGGTGAATCGGGTTGTGGCAAAAGTACTTTGGCCACAACGATCATGGGTCTGCATGATTCGAAAAACACCAGAATAACAGGTGAAATAATTTATAATGATTTGAATTTAATTGATTTAAATGAAACACTATATAATCAGATCAGAGGCAATGATATCGGAATGATTTTTCAAGATCCGCTCTCCGCTTTGAATCCGCTGATGCGAGTGGGTGATCAAATCGCTGAAGGACTGACCTATCATACAACTCTCAATAAAGAACAGCGAACTGAACGAGTTTTGGAATTGCTTGATCAAGTGGGGATCCCCGATCCTCTGCGAATCTCGAAACAGTTTCCTCATGAGTTGTCTGGAGGGATGCGGCAACGGGTGATCATCGCGATTGCTATCTCCTGCAAACCGCCAATTATTATTGCTGATGAGCCGACTACGGCACTGGATGTAACGATCCAAGCCCAGATCTTAGATTTATTAAAAGATCTGCAAGCGGAGACACAGGCAGGGATTATTCTGATCACACATGACTTGGGGGTTGTCGCAGAAACAGCCGATCGTGTGGCTGTTATGTATGCGGGTCAGATTATCGAACAAGCAACGGTTCAGGAACTTTTTGAAAATCCTCTGCATCCTTATACTCGCTCATTGCTGAATTCAATGCCGCAAGAAGATGCTGTGACGGATGAACTGCATGTTATTGAAGGAGTGGTTCCTTCGTTGACTAAATTACCGCATCATGGCTGCCGTTTCGCTCAACGGATCCCATGGATCCCTGCAAGAGAACATGAAACGGATCCGATTCTTCATGAGGTCACACCAGGTCACCTGGTTCGTTGTACTTGTTATAAACATTTTCATTTTAAAGACGAAAAGGGTGAGGAATAATGGAATTGATCACGATTAATGATTTGAAGGTCCACTATCCGATTCGCAGCGGTTTTTTTAATCGCGTAACTGATTATGTTTACGCTGTGGATGGGGTTGATTTTACGATTGAAAGAGGAAAAACTTATGGTCTGGTAGGCGAATCAGGGTCGGGAAAATCTACCATCGGCAAAGCGATAGTAGGCCTTGAAAAAATAACGAGCGGATCCATTATCTATGAAGGCCAGGACGTTACTAAAAAAAGAGTACGCAAAGGGATGCAATACAATAAAGATGTTCAAATGATTTTCCAAGATTCTATGTCCAGCTTAAATCCCAAAAAACGAGTGATCGATATCATTGGTGAACCCATTCGTAATTTTGAAAAATTATCTGATCAAGAAGAGAAAAAGAAGATCAAAGGATTATTAGATATTGTTGGAATGCCGGAAGATGCACTCTATAAGTATCCTCATGAGTTTTCCGGCGGGCAGCGTCAAAGAATTGGAGTGGCCAGAGCAGTAGCGACCAACCCAAAACTAATTGTCGCGGATGAGCCGGTTTCTGCTCTAGATTTGTCGGTACAGGCACAAGTACTGAATTTTATGAAAAAAATCCAACGCGAGTATAATTTGAGTTATCTCTTTATTTCTCACGATTTAGGTGTAGTGAAACACATGTGCGATAATATCGCTATTATGAATAAAGGCCGTTTTGTTGAGATAGGAACTCGTGAAGATATTTATACAAATCCTCAACATATTTATACCAAAAGATTATTGTCAGCTATTCCTAAAATAGATGTGGCTGATCGTGAGGAGCATAAAGAATTGCGACGCAAAGTCGAAAGAGAATATGTCCAAAATGAAAAAGAATATTATGGATCCAATGGACGGGTTTTTGATTTGAAGAATGTTTCGCCGACTCATCAAGTAGCGTTGGCAAGTGCAAAGAGCGGAGGTGTTCAATAATGTGGAAGACAATTCTGCGCAGGATTCTTTTAATGATTCCGCAAGTCATTATCTTAAGTGTATTTATCTTTGCTTTGGCAAAAGCCATGCCGGGAGATCCTTTTACTGGATTGATCACACCGAATACTGATCCGAATCGAATTGAAGAGTTAAGAGAACAATCCGGACTCAATGATCCGTGGCCGGAGCAATATGTTAACTGGGTTAAAAAAGCTGCAACTGGAGATTTTGGTCAGAGCTACGTAAAAAAAATGCCGGTCGCAACAGTTATTGCAGATAAAGCGATTAATACGGTCTGGCTATCCTTATTGACCTTTGTTTTAACATATGCCATTGCTCTGCCACTGGGTCTTTTGGCTGGCAGGTATCAGAATTCCATTTTTGATCGAATTGTGGTCATTTATAATTATGTCAGTTTTGCTATACCGCCTTTTGTTTTATCTCTAGTAATGCTATGGTTCTTTGGCTATAAGCTAGGCTGGTTTCCAACAAGCGGTTCAGGGACCGTTGGATTGGTACAAGGGACCTTTTCTTATGCCTGGGATAAAGTCATGCATTTGATTCTTCCAGCTGTAACTCAGGCGCTATTAGCCACAGCAGTGACGATCCAGTATCTGCGGACTGAAGTGATTGATGCCAAGACTCAAGACTATGTACGAACAGCACGTTCAAAGGGCGTTCCGGAAGGTAAAGTTTATACTAGACATATTTTTCGTAATGCTTCTCTCCCTGTTGCTTCCACTTTGGGTTATGAGATCACGGGTTTGATCGGCGGTTCGATTTTTATTGAAACGATTTTTGGCTATCCTGGTATGGGTAAGCTGTTTATTGATTCATTAGTAGGACGCGATTATAGTGTTATAACGGCTCTGGTACTTATTCTAGGAATAGATACTCTAGTAGGAACCTTATTGTCCGATATAATCTTAAGTATTGTTGATCCGCGGATACGTATTCAATAGCGATCACTCGTAAAGAAAGGAAGGGCAGCATGAAGAAAACAAAAAAAAAGTTTGATAATGGATCTGAAAGTTTACCGCCTATGGGATTTAATGTGATCGTTAGAGAGTTTTCGAAAGACAAAATCGCGATGATTTCTCTGGCAATCATATTGATTACCTTGATAGGTGTCTTTGCTGGTTCCATCATCATTGATCAAGGAGCTTTAATGAAGGTAGACATTTTTAATAGTTATGCTTCACCAAGTTCTGAGCATTGGCTGGGAACAGATATATCAGGACGTGATATTTTTGGTCAACTGATAATAGGAGCGAAAAACTCTTTATTGATAGGTTTTAGTATAACTATTATCACTTCAATAATAGGTGTGACAATTGGAATCATTTCTGGATTTTATGGAGGAGTGATTGATAATATTTTGATGCGGATCGTTGATTTTGTCATGATATTGCCAATGCAGATGATCATCATCGTTTTTGTGACCATTATTCCCAAGTATACGATTTTTTCTTTTATTTTGATCATGAGTGCTTTTTATTGGGTAGGAAAGGCACGACTATTCAGAAGCAAAACTCTATCAGAAGGTAGAAGAGATTATGTGAGTGCTTCAAAAACATTAGGTACGGGCGATTTAAAAATCATGTTTAGAGAAGTGATGCCTAATCTAAGTTCTCTGATTATTACGAATTTGACCATCAATTTTGCGGCAAATATTGGGATTGAAACTGGTTTGAGTTTTTTAGGGTTCGGTTTACCATCAGACACCCCCAGTTTAGGAACGTTGATAGGTTATGCTAAAACATCTGATGTTTTAGCAGACAAGGTTTGGGTTTGGTTACCTGCATCACTACTGATTTTAGTATTGATGTTAAGTATAAATTACATTGGTCAAGCGATAGGACGCTCGGCAGATGCAAAACAAAGATTAGGATAAGGGGGAAAAGAAATGAAGAAAAAGATTTTAGGTTTAGTAACACTTGCAGCGGCAATTACTATAGGACTTGCTGCGTGTGGAGGATCAGGTTCGAGTAAGACATCCAGTACAAAAGATAGTTCGAGTGTGGCTACAAGTAAATTTCCAGAAATGATCGAGAACAAGAGTAAATCAATAGACGGTGGGACATTGAATGTAGCAATGCCATATGACACGCAGTTTCAAGGAGTATTTTCTTACGCTTTAGACGAGGACGCTTATGATGATATGCTGTTAGGTATTTCTGAACAATATCTATTGAATACTGATAAAAATTTTAAATATACTGATACAGGATTAGCAACACCAACTTTTGATAACGAAAATAAAAAGGTCACTATCACTTTGAAAAAAGATTTGAAATGGTCTGATGGAGAAG
>JAATEZ010000434.1 GCA_015655485.1 Lactobacillales bacterium
CCTGATACGACGGATCGATCGAAAGTATTTCTTGAAACAATTCCTGCGCCTGATCATATTTGCCTAAACCTAATTTACCTAGAGCAATGAGATACTGACAGTAAAGCCGATTATTTTTTTGCAAATCTTCATTATAGGTGCTTGTATTAGGCAATGAAACGGCAAAAAAGTCATAAGTCACTTTTTTCTTAAAATGTTCCTGACCATAATTGATCAAGCGGTCAAAGCACTCCTTTGCGCGCTTCTGATGACCTGATTTTTTGTAGGCCAATCCTTGATAAAACAACGTATCTGCCGGTTCGTCATTATAATAAAGCACACTGCCGGGTTTTTTGATTCCTTTCGCTGCTTCTAAATAGTAGTTTTGAGCTGATTCAGCTTCTCCTATATTATCGTACGCCTGTCCCAAATAATAATTCGCTGCATTATCATGATTATTGGGAAGCTTGCCTTCGCCTAAATTTTTCGGAAATTTTTTTGCCTTTTTCAATAATTCTACGGCTTTTTCAGGCTGCTCTTGGAGATCAAGCTGTGCCAACTCGATCAAAGCATAGGTATATTGACTGCTGATTTTCCCTTCCCCGCCTTCCCAGGGATGAAACTGGCGGGATTTGATCAAGTCCAGCACTTGCTGGTGCTCTCCTTGTAAATTCAAAAGAGTCAAATACTCAATAAATAAGTCATCTCTGGAAGAAGTAATCGTCCTGTTTGCTTCAAGATATTTGCGGCGCTGTTCTACACTTATTCCCATAAGCTTGCATAATTGATTTTGTTCCAATAATAATCTGGCGTCTGTCGGGTCCAGTTCACATGCTTTTTGGATCAAAGACAACGCTTTGGAGCTGTCATGAGATCGATTATAGCAGGCAAAAGACAGATTGCGAAAAACAGTCGGAAAATCAGGATTCAAGCGGCTGCTTTCTTCCCATAAGCGGATGGCCTGCTCATATTGCTTCTTATCATAGAATAAATTTCCTAGATAATATCTGGCAAATCCTGCTTGCGGCAAGAGCTTTATTGCATTCTGCAAAATCAATATTTCTTCCAGCTTATTCGGAAAACAGTAATTTGAAGAGATTCTTTCCGCTTTTTTTATAGTTGCCAAAGCCAGATCCAATGCTCCCATTTTAGTGCAGCAATAGCCCTGGTAGTAACCAAGGAGCGGGAAAGCAACAGGACAATCTTTTAAAACTTCGATCGCTTCCTCATAGAAACCAAACTGCATATAATCCAGGGCAAGTTCCAAATAATTGGAAACTTCTTTGCCCATGATACGCAGATAATTTTCACTATTTTGAAAAAATTCCGCCTTTTCCCGATTGAATCCCAAATCTAACGGATCAATGATCAGTCCTGCCTCGATTTTTTCTGCAGCTTTCATCTTCATCCCTAATTCTTTTAAGAGCAGCACCTCTAAAAATCTTGCTTTCATATGATGGGCATTCTTGATTAATGACTTCTCGACGAACTCCAATGACTGTGACCATTTTTTCTGTTGAGCGTTTAAGGCAGCCAGCTTGTAAAAAGCCGCCGATTGGACATCTTCGTTCCAGGCAGCTTTATAAAAAGCATCATAAGCCGCTTGAGTTTTTCCTTGCATCTCCAATGACAAGCCTAATTGAAAAAGCGGCTCTCCATAATAAGGATTCGGGCTTTTCCACATTTGTTTTTTTACTGCTTTTCGCAAATATTTTTCACTATCGCGAAATTGACCTAATTTATATAAATAACTGCCATACCCGGTATTTAAACGAATATCACTGCTGTCTCTGCGCAATCCTTCTAAATAGTAGTCGGCCGGATCACGTGTTGCGTGTCGATATTGTTCTAAATGGATCGCAGCTAAAAATAATTCCTCTGTAGTTTTTAATTCTGTACATGCGGGAATTTCTTCGGCCGGCTGTGGCATTTCAGCTTCTTTTTCACTTTCTTCCTGATAAATGACCAAACGCTCTCCCTGTTTATTAAATAATTCCGCCGTTAGTAAGCCGGCTGCTTTTTTTAAATCAAAAACCTTTTTATAGGCAGATAAGGGAGTGAGCTGCAGCGTTTCCGCTAAAATAAGCTTGTCCTCTGCCGTTTTCACTTGTAAAATCGCTCCTGACTCGATTCCCGTTGTGTAAACCGTGACACAGCAATAATCATCTTCTGTTCTTTCTAACCCGATAACTGCATCAATTGTCGCATTTTTTACTTGCCCTACTCCTTTGTAGGGCATAAAATATTGCGTAAAACTCTTTTCTTCATAAGGACGCAGCCACGTAAAATCAGGCTGATTGTCAGTGAATACTCCCGTCATCAATTCAATGTAAGGACCATCTTCATCTGATAAATTTTCATCCCAGGCCTTGCCAAAATCGCCACAGCCCCAAGTCCACTGCTTTTTTCCCGGAGACACATGGTGATCAGCGACATGCAACAAACCCGCCTGAATTCTTTCATCATAGTTTCCAATAAAATCATAATCTGAATGGGCCGCCATATAAGAGGTCGGAACTTGAATATTTTTATATTTAGAAATATCCACTCCGGCAGAATAATCGAATTTATAATACTCTCCTGTTGCGATGGGAAAAGTCGACACGGCTCTTTTGCCATGATCCATGACCGCATGGACATCAGGCGGAAAAATAGAAGAGGTATGTTCATTTACCGGTACGGCCGGATTAGCCCACCAGAGAAAAGTTTGCGAAGTATCTGTACGATTATATAGCTGACCCTTTATTTCGAGATAGGCCTTACCAGGATATAACGTAAAAACCGCCATGCCTTTTGTCCGGTTCATTTTATCGATCTCGCTGATCAAAAGCGACTGGCTGCCATCTTCATTTTCCCGCAGCTGATATTCTGCCGGCATGAACGTACTTGGCCTGTGATGCTGTGGCCAATTAAACTCAATTCCGCCTGAGATCCAGGGACCGGTCAAACCAACTAAAGCCGGTTTAATGACATGGTTGTAATAAACAAAATCATACTGATTGGTTTTATCTAAAGCACGTTGAATTCTCCCACCAAGTTCAGGTAAAAACATAATTTGCAAATACTGATTTTCTAAAAAAACCGCCTGATAATTTTTTTCTACTTTCTGATCCATAATTTTTTCTGTTATCGGCAGCGGATAAACCTTCCCGCTGCTTCCCTGATAGACTCTATTTTCGAAAAAAAGCGGATTTGTATCTGGTGCACTCACAGGGTAAGTCGGAATTGACACAACTTCCTCCCAGATTCTCACTTCTTTCATCAATCATCCACTCCTTTATTTATTGATGCCTTCATTTTAACTTGGCCAATCCGCAAGAAAAATAGTCTCATTTCTCTTTTCATGGACAATCTTCCACTTTTCAAGTTATACTGGCCTTAAATAAGGCTGGTAAAAGGAAGGTAAAAATATGTTTATGAAAAAAGATGGTTTTAAAAATGAAAGATATGTTTCACTCCCAATCAAAAATTTTCCAGAACATTTAAATCATCCGCTCATTGATCATAATTACATTACTGAACTGGGTTTTTATCCTACAGCCAAATATCATTATCGCGAAAGAGGACAGGGGATAAATGAGTTCCTGCTGATCTATTGTATTGCCGGCAAGGGCATGATCGAGATAAACCATCAAAGTACAGCAATGAATACCGGCAAAATCTTTTGCATTCCGCAAAAAAAACCGCATCGCTATTTTTCTGACAGCAAAGAACCCTGGTCGATTCTTTGGATGCATTTTTCATTAGCCGATGCTGCCCTTTTCCCTGTAGCTGACAGAACTCCGGTTATCATTAAAAGTCCTGAAAAAAGTTCCCTGATCCAAAATCATTTTATTGAGCTTTTTCAACTGGGGGAACAAGAATACAGTCTCAATAATTTTATTTGCATCAGTCAATTAATGAGAGCACTTTTAGCGGAAGTATTTTTTTTAAAAGATGGACGATCCTATGATAAACAAAATCAAATGTTAAACAAAGCCATCACCTACATGGCCCACCATATCGCTGATGATTTATCTTTAAATCAAATAGCCGATCAGCTGACTATTTCACCGAGTTATTTGTCGGCCGTTTTTAAAGCCTATACCCAAAAAGCACCAATGACTTATTTTTCCGATTTGAAAATGGAACAGGCCTGCAAATATTTAAGAATGAGCGAATTAAAAAATTATGAAATTGCACAAAAAATCGGCTATAAGGATCCTTACTATTTTTCCCGGGCTTTTAAAAAGAAAATGAAAGTTTCACCAAAGGAATACCGGTACAACCTTACGAAAAACTTGCCTGCCGAGTTACAAAATCCCTAAAAAACTGATTGATTCTGCTGACTTCTCTGAAGTGCCAGCCTTAAAAAATTTCAATACTTGCCATTTTCTGTATGCCCGGCTATTAATAGGCTTGCCTTTGCAAATGTGCTATAATAGGTTTGGAAGGTGATGGATCATGTCTAATGATTTAGAAATAGAAAAACGTATTTTGGAGGAGTCGAGGCGCAAAGTCCGGCCGTTAGCTGCTCATATATTGACACTTCCCGATTTTCCGCAGGAAGAGGTAAAACTCATTGCTCAAAACCTGATTGATACCGGAAAAGTCAACGCTACTTTAACCTATCACTATCAAGATCTATGCGCCATTAAGTTTAAGCACATCCTTTAAAATATATTATGAAGTATAAAAAAATCGACCAGAAGTTTCTGGCCGATTTTTTTAATGAGCAAATGTCGTGAATGATCCGTAAAAATAAATCCAAAGAACCAGAGCCAAGAAAAAAAGACAAGAGGCTTGAAGGCTCATCTTGTCCGGTATATTTTATTAACCTCCGACCAGCAGAGGTCAATATGGCAGAATCCAGTCGCAATGTAAGAAAATAACCCTGGATCCTGACAAATAATACATCTGTTTAAATTTTGCCTGATCATTCAAAAATCAGCCAAATTTATTCTTTTCCTTCGAAAACGATTTCGTCCGCCGTGATCTCATCGCCAAAAAATGATTTGAACGTTTAATCATAAGCTTTATTGAAAA
>JAATEZ010000315.1 GCA_015655485.1 Lactobacillales bacterium
ATATTATCCAAAACCGTCCGATTAGGAAATAAATCATAGCTCTGAAAAACCATCCCGATTTTCGGGCGGATCTGCTGCCAATTTTTTTCTGTGCCCAAAATCTTTTCACCTTCAAAATAAATGTCTCCTGCCTGAATAGGCGTTAATCCATTCAAACACCGCAATAACGTACTTTTCCCGCAACCGGACGGAACTAATAAAACCAAAACTTCTCCTTCTTGTATGGATAGATCAATATTCTTTAAAATAAGCTGGTCTCCATAGCTTTTTTTTAAATTTTTCACTTCTAAAATAGCTTGCTCCACTGCCTATTCCTCCGCTCCATTTTCATATGCCCATTTTTTTTCCAGCTTCTTCGACAATCTTGTCAACAGATAGCACAGGACAAAATACAAAATAAAAATAAATCCATAAACCCACAAAGAGGCCGTGGGGATCTTTATGGTATAGTTCTCGATGATCTGTTGGCCCACCTTGATCATTTCAGGCACTCCGATCATTAATAACAAGGACGTGGTCTTGATGACCCGGGTCACCAAATTCAAGGTTGCCGGGACGGCAAAAGGAATGCCCTGAGGGATCAACACATATTGATAAAGCTGCAGGCGATTCAACCCGATCGCTTTTCCCGTATCGATTTGATGAACAGATACCGAAATCAGCGCACTGCGGACAACATCGCTCATTTCTGCCGAGATCCACAAAACAAAGACCAAAACAGAGACGGTTTGATTATCAAGATCTGCATTCATTTTTTCAGGCAGGATGTAATAAAAGACAAACAATAAAACCAGTAAAGGAATGACACGAAAAATCTCCATATATACGCGAAAAATAAAGCGGACAAGCTTGGAATCGCTGGTACGGATGATCCCTAAAAGAATTCCCAGAGCCATTCCGATAACTAACGAAACAACTGCGATTTTACCAGCCACTAACATTCCTTGAAACAGGCGCGGCAAATTATTACCTTCAAAAAAAAGACTAATTCCCGAATGAGCCATAGCGCACCTTCCTTTCAATCCAGCTGATCAATAAACCCATAGGAACTAAAATAATGGCATAGGCGACGACTAGTGTCAATAAATACTCAGAAGTCAAATAATACATTCCTATCAAGTCTCGGGTCACATTCGTCAGATCCATGATAGCGATGGCACTGAAAACAGACGTCTCTTTCAATAAAAACAAACAATTCGCCCCGATCGCCGGAACACTTAGCGTCAGCCCCTGTGGAAAAATAACATATCGAGCCAATTGCAGTTGATTTAGACCAATGACCTTGCCCGACTCGACTTGAGCTTTTGGTACTGCATCCAGACCGCCGCGAAAAGCTTCGCCCATATAGCCTCCGCCTAAAAATGCCAATCCAATTATTCCGCAGGCCTCTTTCGAAAAAGAAATGCCCAGACGAGGCAAACCATAAAACAAGAAAAACAGTTGAATCAATAACGGGGTATTACGCGACAGTTCGATATAAACTGAAACGATCGTTTTCAAAATGGGAATCTTAAAATAAATAACAAAACTGCAAAATATACCAATGATGAAAGAAAGCAAGATCCCGATCAATGCTAACTTCAGTGTGACACCCATCGCTGACCAATAACTGGGCAAACTATCAATAATTGCTTGAAAATCCATTTTGTTCCTTCCATTCTTTACACTTTTCTTTAAAAATTCTATCACTGAATCATTACTCTGTACAATACTTATATTCGTTCATCCGCGAACGGTTTTGGCGATCATCCGCACATAAAGGACTGCTGAATATCAACTTAAAAAGTTTATCGCAATTTTTTTCTCAAGTCAAAGTAAATGATTTTTAATCTCCAGACTTTTCCTGATCGATAAATACTTGACTCACATTATATTTTTAGCGTCATTCTTTTTAAATAGGTCCCCAACTCCTGCCAATTTAAATCGAGGTAAGTCAATTTTATCCATTCGTAAAAATTGATTTCTTCTATGTACTTTTCCCAGTCTGCCAATTCAACCGGACAGGCTGTTAAATGGCGCGTATCAATGATTTTTTGGATAAACGGACTAAAATAATAATTTTCTTCATGGATCCAGGCTCCCTGCTCAAATCCTGCTGCTTTACTCATTTCAAGAAAGGTCATCTGAAAGCGGACAGCATGATCCACAGCTTTACGGATCACATATTTGGAATAAGGCACTTCTATTTGAATATCCTGGTTAAAAATCAAACTGCAGTTCACTGAATAACCAGATTTTTTCGGAAGATCGATATCTTTTATTTGATATAAATTAAACCAGCTGACATTTTTCTGCTCAGGTCCTTCTAAAGGGATCATTACTTCGTTGAAAGTCAATAACGGCATTTTATAACACTGATGCTGAAGGATGAGACTAAAAAGCTTTCTTTGCTTCTCCATGCTCAATTTTCGTTCGGCTGCCAATTCACCGATTAGTTCCGAAGTGTATTTCATCGTAAGGCATGGAACTTTATTCGTAAATAAAACCAATGAATTTTCTGGAAAAGGCTGCTCGCTTAAATCTGCTACGAATAGGACTGTTTCATCCAATTTCACGCCCGCGCTGTGCCAGCAAAGTTCTTCGATTTTTTCTAAATGAGCCGATTGGATTCTTTGTGTCCGAATAAATTCAAAATAGGCGTTATGAAATTTTTCCAAATTGGCCTGGATATTTTCTGGTTCAGTCAACAAATCGCGTATCCCCATTTTGTAAGTCCGCCGATTTCTTTTAATAAATTTAGTCGTGTTATTTCTTGATCTCCCGAGCCGTTTTGCTTTTCTTCTCCTCATTTAACTTATGACCCCTCCCCATATCAAAATAACTTTCCTGCTTTTTACAAATCTAATTTTAGCATAAATAAAAATCAAGAAACCGTTTTACCAGTTATTTTTTAAATGAATATTCAGCAAAAACATCCAGTTTTCAAACTTGCTGCTCTTGACCTGAACAACTAAACTGCTTTCAGATTGGCCAATCAATAAGAATAAATAAAGGATGATCAAGATGTCTGAATGGATAGATGAAAACAAATTACTGACTGAAAATGTTTCTTTGCTTTATGGCGCTCTGAAAAAGAGTCATATCTATGCCGGCTCCCCTGATTTTGAAGATTATTTGCAAATCGCCCGCATCTCCTTTTGTGAAGCCTACCAAAAATATCCTGAAGTGGTCACTAACGAAAATCTTTATTCCTTCAAAGGTTTTGCTTTTCAACGCGTTTACTGGAAATTGATCGACGCCCAACGCCAAAATGGACGTCGCCAAAACAATGAAACCAGTTTAAATGAAGCAGGTCTCGCTCTACTAGAGCTGCCAAATGATCAAAATTTTCAAAACGATCTCGAAATGAAAATCTATCTGGAACATCTGCTGCCCAATTTAACTGAGGAAGAAAATCTCTTTTTAAAGGAAGTTTATCAAAATGATCTGACTATCAGCCAAGTCGCCTTAAAATATCAGGTATCCAGAAAAACGATTTACCGCTGGCGTCGAAACTTAGCCGCAAAAATAATGGCCTATGATCCAGAAAATTACCCGGACTAGGGACACTTTTCTGTGTCTATTCGTTATTAGTTATGTAAGCCGTCGCGACCTTGCAAAAAAAACAAAGGAGCCTGACAAAATGAAACAAACATGGGAAAGTACCAAAGTTCAAGTCTACTTTAATATTGAAGGAGATCAAGATCCCGAAAAGCAGACGATCAGTGATGTAAAAGAAGAGGCAACGGATGAAGAAATCTTGGAATTTGGCAAGATTCTAGAAAAATTAGCTCCGGCCACAGCCGCACTGGACTCAGTCGTATCCGTAAAAAGCATTCGTCTCAGCGAATAAAAGATTCAGCTGATAAGCTGCCAACAAAAAAAGGAGAAAAAATAACATGAAAAAACTAACTTTAACGTTTATTGACGCCGCTCAAAAAAAACAGGCCCTGACTCCGGATATTTTTCGTGAAAATCTGACTGCCGATGAAACGCGAAGCATCATGGATGAAATCAGTAAACTGGAACTTTTTGACAAAGACGGGGTTAAAAAATTCGCTGCCCTGGACAGTGCCAAATACACTGACACGATCATAACAGATATTTTTTAAGAAAAA
>JAATEZ010000498.1 GCA_015655485.1 Lactobacillales bacterium
AATTTCAAATATATCAATAAATCATTCACAAATTATTTTGATGAGGAAGACAGTGACTATGTGGTGCCTTATATGTCCGGGACAACGGTCGTTGCCTATAATAAAAAAACATGTCCAATTGAAATCAAGAGTTTTGATGATTTATTAGATCCGGCATTGGAAGGTCAGATTGTTTCCATCACGTCTTCACAAACCATGATAGCTATGGTTATGGCACATCTTGGTTTAGATCCTAATTCTAAAGAAGAGAAGGATGTGAAACAAGCAACGGAATGGCTGAAAAAACTTAAGCCTAATATTAAGGTTTTTGACGGAGATGCTCCACGCAAATCTTTGTTGAATGGGGAATGTTCTGTAGCCATTATTTATGGTGGAGATTTAGCGATCGCGATGAATGAGCAGCCAGATACATTTGAAGTGGCCGATTTTAAAGTAGATGATTTTCGTTACGGTATTGGAGAAACAACTTTAGCAGTGCCAACAGGAGCGGCACATAAAAAAGAAGCAGAAATGTTTATTAATTATATTCATGAACCTAAAGTTATGGCAATGATTTTAGATAAATATCCGTACATTTCGACAAATGATGCGGCAAAAGAACTGGCAAGTGATGAATATAAAGCCTTGTCGGTATATGATATTTCACAGGAAAAATTGGATAATGCCTATTCTCTTGAAGATTTAGGGGATGCGGCAGCGCTGTATGATCAATACTGGTCTGAATTTATGAGTCAATAATCTGAAAAGCAACGGAGGGCTGACATGGAAAATTTTGTATTTGAAAATGCCACAAAAATCTATTTTGGCAAGGGAGAATTGAAACAATTGGATTCGATGCTTGCGCCGTTTGGAAAAAAAGTTCTTCTTGTGTATGGCGGGGGCAGCATAAAGAGGACGGGCTTGTATCAAAAAATAACAGAAATTTTACTTTCAAAAAAATATGTTATTTATGAATTGGCAGGTGTAGAGCCGAATCCTCGAGTAACAACAGTGAATAAAGGCGCGGAGATCTGCAAGGAACAGGGGGTGGAGATCATTCTGGCTATAGGAGGCGGCAGTTCAATTGATTGCGCAAAAGTTGTTGCCGCAGCGGCAAAATATTCTGGAGATGCCTGGGATCTGGTAAAAGATTCAGCGAAAATTACGGAGGCTTTGCCTATAACTACTGTTTTAACACTCGCTGCAACTGGCTCAGAGATGGACGATATTGCCGTAATCAATAATCAGGATACTAATGAAAAAATCGGTTGTGCGGCAAAGGCAATGCAGCCTAAAGCGTCTATTTTAGATCCGACTTTGACTTATTCTGTTCCAAAAATTCAAACAGCGGCAGGAACGGCAGATATTTTTTCGCACCTGATGGAGCTCTACTTTAAAAAAGCACCGGGAACGTATATGCAAAGAAGATTGATAGAGGGATTAATGAAAACCTGTATTTATTATGGCCCGGTGGCTTGTCAGCAGCCAAATAACTATGAGGCGCGGGCCAACTTAATGTGGGCATCAAGTTGGGCTATTAACGGTTTTTTAAAATCGGGGAATTCTGGCCCCTGGAGTTTACATCCGATCGAGCATCAATTGAGCGCGTTTTATGATGTTACCCATGGAATCGGTTTAGCGATTATTACACCGCCATGGCTGAAGAAAATTTTAAATGAAAATTCACTGGAAGTGTTTGTAGAATATGGAACCAATGTTTGGGGATTAAATTCTGACCTACCACCGTTTGAAATCGCGACGGAAGCCATAAAAAAAACGGAAGAGTTTTATCAAAGATTGGGAATTCCCAAAACTTTGGCTGAAATCGGTGTTTCCGAAAATATTCATTTTAAAGTTATGGCCGAACGGGCTGTTGCTTCCAGTATCCAGTATGCGAGTTTTTCACTGGCCGTTTCAGAGGTCATGGAAATATTGGAGGAAGCAATGGGTTCCTAATGAAGGAGAATTAAAAAAAATATAAATATGGATTAGGAGGAGAAAGAATGGGCTTTTTCAAACAAGAATATCTTGACAAATATGTAACTTATCCAGAAAAATTAGGTGATTTGCCTCGTTTGAATCTAAAGAAATCATTTGCGGCATATGAGAAAGCAAAAGAATTAATGCCGGGAGGAATCACAGGAATGCGATCGCCGCAGTCATTCATTTTTGGAGAGTATCCAATTTATATGGAACGCGGAGAAGGATCTCATATGTGGGATCTTGATGGTAATGAGTATATTGATTTTATGGCGGCTTATGGTCCCGTTCTAATTGGTTTTACCGAAACAGAAATCAATAATGCGGCAATCGAAAGAATGAAAAAGGGCTTTTGTTTTTCACTTCCTCAAAATATTCAAAACGAGGTCGCTGAAAAAATTATTGAAGTCGTACCCAGTGCCGAGCAGGTGATTTTCGCCAGAACAGGAACGGATGCGACCACGATTGCGGTAAAATTATCAAGAGCCTATACAGGGAGAAAAAGAATTTTGACAGATGGTTATCATGGCTGGGGAGATTTCTCCATGTATAATGGAGATGCAGGCGTTCTTCCTCAAGCCATAGAAATGACAACAAAGATTCCTTATGGAGAATACTCTCTTTATGAAGCAGAAGTGGAAAAAGGCGATGTTGCGGGGATCATGGTGACTCCTTTCTATCATGAATCAGCCAAAAGTGTTTATATGGACAAAGATTTTCTTCAAAAATTAAGAAAACTGGCTACAAACCACGGGATTCCTTTGATTTTCGATGAAGTTCGGACGGGTTTTCGGATAACAATCGGCGGGGGGCAGCCGGAAACAGGC
>JAATEZ010000343.1 GCA_015655485.1 Lactobacillales bacterium
AAAGAAAATACCAGTTACAGATTTATGGAGAAGCTGTCAAATATTTTTTTTCACGGCAATACGTCGATCCAATGAGAAAAAACTTTCAATTGTAAAATGAAGTAAAAATATTATTGTTGCTGAAGCCGTCATCTATAATAAATTTGCTTCAGCGACAACGCTCACAGATGAATAAACTGCTGGGGATCATTTAAAATCATTACGCACAGCTGGTCTCCTGATATCCGCAAGCTTACCATTGTTTATTTATCTGTGATTTTGTTTAATTTCTTGATCATCTGAAATCCATTCATTTTATTTCATCTCACAACGCCCTTTTTTAGTTGGGCCTCTTTGCAGTGAATACCTCCACAGGAATCAAGGATATCTTGTGATATTACGAGGTATAGCGCTATTTTAGATAGTATAGAGTCTGAATCACAAAGTTTAGTGCAGCACAATATCTAATGATAAAGCTTAATGAGTTATGAATAAAGGCAGCGGCTCCAGAAGTTAGCTTTTTTGGACTAACTTTTGGAGCCGCTTCGCAAGTTGGGTCATTTTTTTAATTTTATAACAACACCGGCTATTATTAGACCTGCTGAAGTGATCAAAAAAAGTGCAGCGATTTTATAAAAAAATATCCAGATCATAATTTCAGGCTAACGCTTGCTTCTAAAGATTAGCGCGAGGCTGACTCTATATCTTGGATTGTAAATATAAAATAAGGAACTGAACGTTTAACAACAGTAAGGGGCGAGAAAATTTACACAGTTTGAGACAAAATCCATTAATCCGCTTAAATGAATGGACCAACCTTAATTATGAATAAATGGCGGGTCAAAAGTAAATGCTTCGGAAAAAGATAAAAATATCCAGAAATAGGAGGAATTATTCTCGGATATTATGTTTTATTTTTTGATGTTGAACACTTTTGACCCGGCTTCATTTCTCTGCTGATCTATAAATAGAACAAATTAGACTGTGATTTAGTGTGATGACTCAAGGCTCCATAATTGTCCTGTGATTCTCATCAAATAAAAAAGCCGGAATAATAATCAACTTCAAAGTTATAAATTTATTTTTTTCTGGATTCTATTTTTTTCTTTTCCCAAATCCTAACAAAATTGACAATAATTATTACCGGTATAAAGTAAAGAGAAATAAACGAATAAGGAATCTTTATCACTATTAGTATTAAGCCGATGATCACAGCAATGGCCATCGAAATATTAGTCATTTTCATAATTAATAACCTCTTTTCTATCTATTATATATTTTTTTCTAAAAAAAGTCAGGATTTTTAAAGCAAAATCCTGATTTTTTCCATTTAGCGAAGATAAAAATTTGATTATACTAGTATTGTAAGCGGTTAATAAAAGAATGGAGGAAAAGCAAAGATGAGAAAAAGAAAGTTTTGGGGGATCGTGTGTGCAAGTCTTTTGGCGATCACGTTAGTTGGATGCGGTAGTAATAATAAGGAAAAATCTGATGAGAATTCTTCATCAAGTAAAAAGACTACTTTAAGCTTTACTTGGTGGGGAAGCGAAGTAAGGCATGAAGCCTATCAAAAAGCGGTTAAACTTTATGAAAAAGAAAATCCTAATGTAAAAATTGAAGTGGAATTTTCTTCATGGGATGATTACTGGAAAAAATTAGCGACAAAAGCAGCCTCTGGTGAAATGCCGGATGTTATGCAGATGGATATCGCTTATAACTCTCAATATGGTCAGAAGAAGCAGCTGGCAGATTTAACTGATTTGGTAGGTAAAGGAAAGGCAATCGATACGACCAATATTGACCAGGATTTTATTGATGGGTACAAATTGCAAGACAAATTATATGGCATGCCGCCAACGATGAACTCAATGGGTATGCTGATCAGCACGAATGTCATGAAAGAAGCCGGGATCACGATTGATTATGATAATTGGACTTTTGATGATTGGGCTAAAACAGTGACCGCAGTTCATGACAAAACTGGAAAATACGGAATGATAGATGTCAATGACTGTAGTGTTTTGCTGGCTTATTATCTAAGAACCAAAGGTGAAAATCTTTATAAATTTGCTGACGACGGTACTCCTTCTCTAGGATTTTCAGAAGATTCTTTTGTAGAGTTTTTCCAGACATTTAAAGATCTAGTCGCTTCTGGAGCGATGCCGACAACAGATATTGTGACTAATATCAAGAGCTTTGATGAATCACCATTTTCACTTGGGCAAAGTGGTCTGGTAGAAACTTGGACCAATCAATACGCTACTTATCAGGATGCGGCTGGAGATATGCCAGTATCGTTACAATTACCGTTTGATGCCAAGGACACAAAGGCACTATATTATCGCGCAAGTATGTTTTATTCAATTGCTGAAACTTCAAAACACAAAAAAGCAGCCGCAAAATTTATTGACTTTCTTGTCAATGATGAAGATGCCGCTAAATTATTTGGAACAGAACGCGGCGTAGTGGCCAATACTAAGGTTTTAGATGTGTTAAAGCCCAACATGTCGGATGTGGAAAAACAGACAGTTGAATATCTTGAAAATATCAGTGATATCGTAGGTACTCCGGATCCGGTTTATCCTTTAGGAGCTTCTGAATTGAGTACTTCACTCAATGATTTATATTCAGCTGTGACTTATGGTCAAACGACTCCCAAAGCAGCCTATACAGAATTCACCAAAAAAGCAAAAGAAGTTTTCGCCAGCAACTATGAATAAGAAAAGCTGAACAAGTCTGTTTTGACTTGGAGCAATAGAGCAGGAAAAATTTTACCGGTGAACACACCGTGAATTTTTTCCAGCTATTGCTGACAAGTCAGACTTGTAAAGCTGAACAGAAGAAAAGCGGAATGAGGCGTGTCAGGCTTGGAGCAATAGTGAAAGAAAAATTTTACCGGTGAACACACCGTGAATTTTTTCCAGCTATTGCCGATAAGCCTGCTTCATGAAGCCAGACACAAGAAAAGTATAAAAGTTGGATACAAATAAATACCCTGCTTCTTTATAAGAGGAGCATAAGGAGGAAAAAAATGGAATGGTTTAATCATTTATCTAATAAAAAAAGAGATCAGATATCTGGGCATTTATTCATTTCGCCATTTATTATAGGTTTTCTGGCTTTCATATTAGTGCCAATGGGAATCTCCTTATATATGGCTTTTCACCAATATGATATGTTTACGGAAGCCAAGTTTATTGGTTTGGACAATTTTAAGGAAATGTTTACCAATGATCCGAAATTTAAACAATCTTTGCTGGTCACTGTAAAATATGTTTTATGTGCTGTCCCTCTGCGGCTGATCATGGCTTTGGCAGTGGCGATGCTGATCAACCGGCCTTCAAAATTGGCCGGAGCCTATCGGGTTTTATTTTATCTTCCTTCCATCATCGGAGGCAGTGTCGCGGTCTCGATCATGTGGCGCAATATCTTTGGAAATGAAGGCTTGATCAACGGGATCCTGCAAAATTTAGGACTGGATCCAGTTTACTTTTTTCAAAAACCTAATACGGCATTATTGACTCTGATTTTACTGGCCGGCTGGCAATTTGGTTCTTCTATGCTGATTTTCTTGTCCGGACTGAAGAACATCCCTGCTGATTATTATGAAGCAGCCGAAATTGACGGAGCGAATAAAATACGTCAGTTTTTCAGCATCACGGTTCCTTCGCT
>JAATEZ010000341.1 GCA_015655485.1 Lactobacillales bacterium
ATATCATGATTATTCCAATATAAAATAGGATATCGATCCCGCCCCAGTTTGTCTTGCCAGTCATCCATGATATTTTTAAACTCCATCCAGTTCAATTTTGCCGGCTGTTTATCAAAAGCTAAATTGCGATCTTTACCTGTTTCATCTTCTGAAAAGTACCTGAAAGTGATCACAGAATCACACTCCATATGATCAGGGTCAGTATACGCTTGTGCCAATTCTGCCGTAGCTGAAGCTGCTTCGCCAACAATGAAAACATCTGGATAATTTTCTTTGATTTTCGCTGCAAATTCATGCATATAATCATGAACTTGCGGCAAATTGGAATAATATTTTTCAGCGATCAATGGTCCATTCGTTTTTTGTCCCTCTTTCGGTTCCATCTGCAGAGAAAAATCAGCCTTTGCTAAGTGAATAAAGGCATCGAGCCGCAAACCATCGACTCCTCTCTTGATCCAATGATCAGCAATTTGAAGCATGGCCTTCCTGACTTGGGGATTTTTCCAATTTAGATCCGGCATCTCTTTAGCAAACAAGTGAAAATAATACTGATCACCGTCAGGCTCTTTTTGCCAAACAGATCCGCCAAAAAAAGATGCCCAGTTGTTGGGGACTTGCTGATTTTCTCCTCCATCGCTCCATAAATAATAATTTCGATAAAAATTGTTTCGCCCTTTAACAGCCTCTTTGAACCACGGATGATCACTTGATGTATGATTCAACACAAAGTCAAATATCACTTTAATATTACGTAAATGCGCCTCTTCGATCAATCGATCCACCATTTCCAGGTTGCCAAATACTGGATCTATTTTAAAATAGTTGGATACATCATATCCATGGTCTATTTGCGGCGACTCAAAAATTGGATTTAACCAAATCGCTTGGATCCCGAGATCCGCCAAATAATCAAGTTTGGAGATAATTCCAGCTAGATCTCCATAACCATCATCGTTGCTGTCTTTAAAACTTTTCGGATAAATCTGGTAAATGACCGCATTTTCCCACCATTTCTCTGCCACTTTTTTCTGCTCCTTTATTCCTTTATCCAATGTAAGTTAAGAGAAGAAAAAATCTTCTTTTGTTTCAAGAAGCTTCTTCCTGTTATCGTTAACAAAATATCAAAGCTTATCTGAGGGGCATCAGATTCTGAGCAATCACAAAACCTGTGTTTTTTTTTTGCAAAAAAACAGCCGGGATAAAGATATCCCTAGCCACCATTTTTTCTCTAAACTTACAAATCTATCAGTTTTTCTGATAAGAAAATTCAATTTATTCAGATTTTGTCAAATTACGCACGATGCGCTTTGATAAAAAAACCGTCTGCCTTGTTTAGCCTTCTTCTTTCTGAATTGTAGATAAAAATTTTATTAGATTGAAGACCGCATGAGCTAATTGTTTTATCATGCGATCCGCTAAACTTTAGCCAGAAAAAACAGAGATATCGCTTAATTTTTTTCATTGCCTCACAAATTTTTATTTTCGTTGCTGTTGAATTATATCCTATTCCTTATAAGTTCTCAAAAACACTGAAATTATTTATGGAATTTTTGCCATACTGCTTCGATCAGCTCAACGTTCAATTCTTCAGTCGAAGAAAGCACAAGATCGGCGTGCGCCAGTTGGGATTGGCTCCCAACGCCTATTGCAACCATTTCCGCAGCCAAAATTGCTGTAATACCAGAGTTTGCATCTTCAATACCCACACATTCATGGGAAGAAACATTTAACAGCTCTGCTCCCTTTAAAAAAATATCTGGTGCGGGTTTCCCTTTTTCAATACTATCGGGATTAGCAACAACGTCAAAAAAATCTGCAATTTTTAATAAATTCAAAATCATCGGGCCGTTTTTACTAGCCGAGGACAATCCAATTTTATAACCATTACTCTTTAAACTTTGGAGAAGCTCATAGATTCCAGGCAATAAATCTTGAGGGGTCATTTTCTGGATCCTCTTTAAATATAACTCATTTTTTTCATTCATGAGTGTTTCTTTTTCTGTTGAGGAATATTTTTTATCTTTTTCTCCAAATTCCAAGATTTTAGCCAGTGAATCCACTCGACTGACCCCTTTTAACTGCTCATTAAATTCTCGATCGATTTCAATTCCTAAAGTTCCTGCTAATGATTTCCAGGCCAAATAATGATACTCAGCTGTATCCGTGATTATTCCATCCAGATCAAATAAAACTGCCTGCATTTATCTTCCTCCAACCGCTCTTTGATTTAATTCAAACTAATGATAATCGCAAACGATTGCATTGTCAATTTATAATCAATAGTATCTCAAGAATAATTTTAAAAGCACTTTATTTTCTTGCAAAAAAAAAAAACTACAAAGATCAAACTGCCTCTTCGTAGTCTTTTTTTTCATCATTACTGAATTTCGATCCGTTTGCGATTCTCAATTTTATTATCAGCTTTGGGAAGAGCCAGGTTTAAAACACCATTCTCAAATTTTGCCGAAATAGCTGCCTCATCCACATTCTTTAACATAAACTGCCGACTAAAAGAGCTTGCGGTTCTTTCACGGCGGATATAGTTTCCATCCTCATCCTTATCTTCAATACTACTTTCTTTATGGGCTTGGATAGATAAAATGTCACGATCATATTCTACTGAAATATTATCTTTGGTAAATCCAGGCAAATCGGCCTTCAATTCATAATTTTTATCCGTTTCCTTGATGTCTACTTTCAAACGATCATCATTCCAAAAATTCCCAAAAAAATCACTAAATAAATCTTCATCAAAACGTGCTAAGTCTCTCCTGCTTGGTATAATGTTTGCCATAAGTCATTACCTCTTTCTTCAATTTTTTTAAATTGAGTCTTGCTTTAAGGCTCTGAAGTATTCGATAGGGCCATTTCCCTATGACTTTATTATAGGCAGAATTAGCACTATTGTCAATAGAGTGCTAACGTTTTTTTTAATTTTTTGAATAAATTTCACTATGACTTAAAAACCAGATTTTTTGAAATTCGTAAACCAGTAAAAGTTAATACAAAGAAAACCGGCCCAGTAATCCATTTAAATGAATGAGCCGGCCTCAAATAGGAATAAACGGCGGGTCAAAGCAGCTTTTCCGGAAATAAAACGAACTATCCAGAAATATTGAGCAGCTTTTTCGGATAGTTCGTTTTATTTTTCGAAGCTGAACACTTTTGACCCAGCCTGTTTTTGTAAAAATATTAAATGAGATTTTTTTGATTGATTTTTCCTGTTTTTAAAATTGGCGAAATCTCGCATAGCGCTGATCAATTAAATCTGTCACAGTTTTTTTTTCAAGTTCTGCGATTTTTTGGACAAACGCTTTTTTTAGTATCCGGTTTATTTTCTCTTGCGGCAACAGCTCGCCATTAAATGTTTCGGGAATCACTTTTTCCACTACACCCAGTTCTTTTAGATCGGCGGCAGTTATTTGCATGACCTCGG